>NZ_JBFAXY010000042.1:0-58312 GCF_040681035.1 Nocardia sp. NPDC051911 | reverse complement strand
ACCAGATCCGCCAACCGGCGAATCTCCACCCGATCCACCACCGGCACCCCCATCAGCTCGGAGATCACATCCATCGGCAACTTGCCCGCGACCTCGTCGATCCAGTCGAAGACGGCACCGGACACCGCGGGCTCCAGATACGACAGCGTCAACTCCCGGATCCGGTCCTCCATCTGCGCGACACGTTTCGGCGTGAACCCCTTGAACACCAACCGCCGCATCCGCATATGCCGCGGATCGTCCATCGCCAGAAACGACATGGTCCGATGCGCGTGCCGACCCCACGCCGCCGGATCCAGCGACACCCCGTTCGCACTCGACAACCGCACACTGTCACGAAACGCCCCCACCACATCCGGATGCCGCGACAACGCCCAAAACCCCAGATCAGGGTTGTGATACAGCGGCGCCTCCTCCCGCAGCCGCCGATACACCGGATACGGATCCTCATGAAACCCGTAGTCATACGGGTCGAACACCAGCGGCCCCACCACAGCCGTCATCGCCCACACTCCAAAACCGATAACACGTTCCGCCACGCGGCAGCACATGGCGGGCCGAGCGAAGACAGATAGCTGGACATGTGTCTGGACACTACCACCGCGCACTCGATCTCGACAATCATCCGATCAGAGACTCATTTCTCCGCTTCGGAGCGAAACACCGGCGGGAGTCGATACAGGCCGGATCACCTGACACCCGGATCTCGGCGAGAATGGCAGAGTTAGAACCTGTTATTGCCACCGATCACGTTCCAAGACTATATTCCGTACACGTGTCCAGACAGTATCGGAGTAATCCATGAGCAGCCTTCTGCCCGCCGACGGGTCCCGCCTGCTGATCGGCGGCAAGCTGGTCGAGGGCGCCGACGGTGTCTTCGCGACGGTGAACCCCGCGACCGAGGAGGTCCTCGGCCTCGCCGCCGACGCGAACGCGGCCGACCTCGACGCGGCCGTCGACGCCGCGCGCACCGCGTTCGACGAGACGGACTGGTCGCGCGATCACGCCTTCCGGGCGCGCTGTCTCGCGCAGTTGCGCACCGCGCTGGAATCCCATGTCGAAGAACTGCGCGAGATCACGATCGCCGAGGTCGGCGCACCGCGGATGCTCACGAGCGGCCCGCAACTGGAAGGCCCGGTCGCCGACCTCGGTTACGCGGCCGGGCTCCCCGAGACCTACGCCTGGGAAACCGATCTGGGTGTGGCCGCGCCCATGGGCATAAAGACGCGCCGAGTACTGCGCCGCGAACCGATCGGTGTGGTCGGGGCGATCACGCCCTGGAACTTCCCGCACCAGATCAACTTCGCCAAACTCGGCCCGGCGCTCGCCGCGGGGAACACCGTCGTGCTCAAACCCGCTCCGGACACCCCGTGGTGCGCGGCGGCGGTCGGCGCCATCATCGCCGAGGAGACCGACATCCCGGCCGGTGTGGTGAACATCGTGACCTCTGCGGACCACACGCTCGGCGCCCGGCTCACCGCGGATCCGCGCGTCGACATGATCAGCTTCACCGGGTCGACGGCCACCGGCCGCGCCGTGATGACCGGCGCCGCGACGACATTGAAGAAGGCGTTCCTCGAACTGGGCGGCAAGTCGGCGTTCATCGTGCTCGACGACGCCGACATCGCGGCGGCCTGCTCGGTGGCGGCGTTCTCGGTGTGCGTGCATGCGGGACAGGGGTGTGCGCTGTCCACCCGGCTGCTGGTGCCACGCGCCGCCTACGACCGAGCGGTGCAGGCGGCCGCGGCCACGCTCGGCGGGATCGAGCCGGGCGATCCCGCCGACCCGCGCACGGTCTGCGGGCCGCTGATCTCCGAGCGGCAGCGCGCCAGGGTGGAACGCTACCTCGACATCGCGCGCGCCGAAGGCGGCCGGATCGTGGTGGGCGGCGGGCGGCCGGACCGGGAGCGCGGCTTCTTCGTCGAACCGACGTTGATCGCGGACGTCCCCAACAGCTCCACCGTCGCCCGCGAGGAGATCTTCGGCCCGGTGCTGGTGATCATCCCGCACGACGGCGACGAGGACGCCGTCCGCATCGCCAACGACTCCCCCTACGGCCTGTCCGGTTCGGTGTGGGGCAACGACCCCGAACGCATCCGGCGCGTCACCGAAGGCGTGCGGACCGGGACGCTGAGCGTCAACGGCGGCATCTGGTACTCCGCCGACGTCCCGTTCGGCGGCTACAAGCAATCCGGCCTCGGCCGCGAGATGGGCATCGCCGGTTTCGAGGAGTACCTCGAGACGAAAGTCATCGCCACCGCGGCCTGACCGTCGCGGGACAACTACAGAGGAGCTGAAGTCCATGGCCCGTTTCACGGGAAGATCCGCCATCGTCACCGGCGCCGCGCAGGGCATCGGCGCCGCCTACGCGCAGGCGCTGGCCGCCGAAGGCGCGAACGTCGTCGTCGCCGACAAGAACGCCGAAGGCGGCGCGGCGGTGGTCGAGAAGATCGTCGCCGACGGCGGCACCGCGGTGTTCGGACTCCTCGACGTGTCCGATCCCGAATCCGCCACCGCGCTCGCCGATTTCACCGTCGCCGAATTCGGCGCCATCGACCATCTGGTGAACAACGCCGCCATCTACGGCGAGATGAAGCTGAACCTGCTGCTGACCGTGCCGTGGGACTACTACAAGAAGTTCATGAGCGTGAACATGGACGGCGCGCTCGTCATGACCCGCGCCGTCTGGCCGCACATGTCCAAACGCCGCAGCGGATCGATCGTCAACCAGTCCTCCACCGCCGCGTGGCTGTATTCCAGCTTCTACGGGCTGGCCAAAACCGGCGTCAACGGCCTGACCCAGCAATTGGCCTTCGAGCTGGGCGGGTCGAACATCCGCGTCAACGCCATCGCGCCGGGTCCGATCGATACCGACGCCACCAGGTCGGTCACCCCGGACGTGATCGTCGACGACATCGTCAAACGCCTGCCGCTCAAGCGGATGGGCACTCCGCAGGATCTCGTCGGCGCCTGCCTGTACCTGCTGTCGGACGAGGCGAGCTGGGTCACCGGGCAGATTTTCAACGTCGACGGCGGACAGATCGTGCGATCATGAGCGCCCGCATCGGATTCCTCGGCCTCGGCAACATGGGTGCGCCGATGGCCGAGCGCCTGCTGGAGTGGCCGGGCGGGCTGACGGTGTGCGATATGCGGCCCGAGGCGGTCGAGCCGTTTCTCGCGGCCGGAGCGGACTCCGTCGCCTCGGCGGCCGAGCTGGCCCGACAGGCCACCGTCATCTCGATCACCGTGGTGAACGACGCCCAGGTGCGCGAGGTGATCACCGGACCCGAGGGCCTGCTGCGGACCGCCGCACCTGGCACCGTGGTCGCCGTGCACTCCACGATCAGCGACCGCACCGCCGAGGAACTCGGCGCGGTCTGCGGCGAGCGCGGCGTCGAACTGGTGGACGCGCCGATCAGCGGCGGCGCACCCGGCGCGACCCGCGGCGCGCTCGCGGTCATGGTCGGCGGCAGCGCGGCGGCGTTCGAGCAGGTTCGCGAACCGTTCGGCTGCTTCGCCGACCTGATCGTGCACGCCGGGCCGGTCGGCGCGGGCACGCGCATGAAGTTGGCGCGCAACCTGTTGCACTTCGTCTCCTTCACCGCGGCCACCGAGGCGCAACGGCTGGCCGAGGCGGCCGGTCTCGACCTCACCGCGCTCGGCAAGGTGGTACGGCACTCCGACGCGGTCACCGGAGGGCCCGGCGCCATCATGCTGCGCGACACCACCGCCCCGATCCAGGACGGCGACTTCTGGTTGCCGATCCTGCGGCACGTGCGCGACCTCGGGGAGAAGGACCTCGGTCTCGCCCTGGAGTTGGGCGAACGGCTCGGCACCGCGCTGCCGCTGGCCGAACTCGCACTCGACCGGCTCGGCCCCGGCCTCGGCGTCGGGACCGGCACCTCCGTATCGGAAAGGCAATCCTCATGAGCGACAACGGTTCCGGCGACTCCGCGCGGCAGCGCGGGTTGGCCAAGATGGCCGAGGTCTACGGCACGGAATTCCAGGAATACCCCGGCGCCCACTTCGCCGTCACCGCCGACCACCTCTTCGCCGACATCTGGTCGCGGCCCGGGCTCACCATCCGCGACCGCAGGCTGCTGCTGCTCGGCGCGCTGGCGGCGCAGGGCGCGATCGACACCGCCGGCATCCAGGTCGGGGCCGCGCTGCGCAACGGCGAACTCACCGAAGACCAGCTGCACGAGATCGCGGTGTTCCTGTGTCACTACGTAGGTTGGCCGAACGGCACCAAACTCGACATCCTGGTGGGCACGATTGTGGCGCAGCAGAAGAAGGCCGCCCGCGCGCAGTCCGCGCCCGCCGAGCAGTGAAGGATTCGTTGACCATGTCCGACGCCACCACCATCCGCCCCCTGCGCGCCAGCCGAGTCGAGAACTGGGACCATCGCGCCGACGTCGTCATCGCCGGATACGGCATCGCGGGCGTCTGCGCCGCCATCGAGGCCGCCCGCGCCGGCGCGGACGTGCTGGTCCTGGAGCGCACCGGCGGCTGGGGTGGCGCCGCCGCCCTGGCGGGCGGATTCATCTACCTCGGCGGCGGCACACCGCTGCAACAGGCCCTCGGTTTCGAGGACACCCCCGAGAACATGGAGGCCTTCCTGCTCGCGGCGCTGGGGCCCGGCGTGGACAAGGCGAAGATCGCCGACTACACCCGCGGCAGCGTCGAGCACTTCAACTGGCTGGTGTCCTGCGGCGTGCCGTTCCGCGAGGCGTTCTGGGGCGAGCCGGGGTGGGAGCCGCCGCACGACGAGGGGCTGATGTACTCCGGCGGCGAGAACGCCGCGCCCTTCAACGCGATCGCGAAACCCGCTCCGCGCGGCCATGTTCCGCAGATGGCCGACAAGCGCACCGGGGAGAAGGGCGGCGGCTGGATGCTCATGAAACCGCTGGCCGACACCGCGGAAGCACTGGGCGTGCGCGCGGAGTACGACATGCGGATCGCGCGGCTGATCGTCGACGACGACGATCGCGTGGTCGGCGTGCTCGCCCGCCGCTACGGCAAGCCGGTCGCCATCCGTGCCGAACGCGGCGTCGTGCTGGCCACCGGCAGCTTCGCCTATCACAAGGAGATGATCGAAGGCTACGCGCCGCGACTGATCGGCAGGCCCGCCGCGGCGATCGAGGAACACGACGGCATCGGCATCCGGCTGGCGCAGGCGCTCGGCGCGCAGCTGGCGCACATGGACGCGACCGAGGTGGCCTTCTTCGGTGACCCGCAGTTGCTGGCGCGCGGCATCCTGGTCAACGGGCGCGGCCAGCGCTACATCCAGGAGGACACCTATCCCGGCCGGATCGGCCAGGCGACGCTGATCCAGCAGGACAATCAGGCGTACCTGGTGATCGACGAGGCGTCCTACGAGGAGGCGCTGACCACCGAGACCTCGACGCCGTTCTTCCGCCAGCCCCCGACCTGGGTGGCGGAAACCATCGCCGAGCTGGAAGCCGAGATGGGCCTGCCCGGCCAGGCGTTGCAGGCCACGGTGGAGTGCTACAACCTGCACGCCGCCAACGGCGCGGACCCGTTGCTGGGCAAGAAGCCGGAATGGCTGCGCCCGCTGCGCGGATCGGTGGCGGCGTTCGACATGCGCGGTTTCACGGCCGGTTTCACCCTCGGCGGACTGCGTACCGACCTCGATTCGCGGGTGCTGCACGTCTCCGGGGAGCCGATCCAGGGGCTGTTCGCGGCGGGCCGGTGCACCTCCGGCCTGTGCGCGGGCGGTTACGTCAGCGGCGCGTCGCTGGGCGACGGCAGCTTCTACGGACGCCGGGCCGGTATCGCGGCGGCCAAGAACTGAACCGTTCCAATCCGCCTAGTAGGATCCAGACACATGTCCGAACCTGATTCCGTCATTCTCGAGGCGACTCGCCGCAGGCTCTCCGGCAAACAAGCCGACACCGTGGACAAGCTGACCCGCTCGGCGGTGGAAGTGCTTGCGCGCGAAGGGTTCGCGGGCATGACCATCCGGATGGTCGCCGCGGCCGCCGGGGTCGGGACGGCCACGGCGTACACCTACTTCTCGTCGAAGGAGCATCTGGTCGCCGAGATCTTCTGGCGGCGGCTGGTCGCCTCGCCGTCGCCGGTCAGCGAGGACCCGGACCCGACCGTCCGGGTGGTCGCCGAACTGCGGAACATCGCGATGCTGGTGGCCGACGAGCAGGAGCTCTCCGGCGCGGTCACCAGCGCGCTGCTCGGCCGCGATCCCGACGTCGAGCATCTGCGCGGACGCATCGGCGCCGAGATCCGCAAGCGCATCATCCGCGCCCTCGGTCCGGACCCGGACCCGGACGTGGTCGAGTCGCTGGAATTGCTCTACGCGGGCGCGCTGGTGCGCGCGGGCATGGGCTACGGGTCGTACTCCGAGATCGCCGACCGGATCGAGGCCTCCGCGCTGTTGATCCTGCGGTAGCGCGGACAATGCCGGACGACTTCGAGCCGGTTACCCGAAACCGGGCCGCACGGCGCGTGCTTGCTCGTATCTTTGCCGTAGTCGGTGCAGATCGGAGTGGGAAAAGTGCAATCTGGTGAGCTTTCCGCGGACTACGTCGTCGTCGGTTCGGGATCGGCGGGCGCGGTGGTGGCCAATCGGCTCAGCGCCGATCCGGGCACCACGGTGGCGCTGCTCGAGGCGGGCCCGCCGGACAAGAACAAATTCGCGCACATCCCCGCCGGGTTCGCGAAACTGTTCCGCTCCGAGGTGGACTGGGACTACCTCACGCAGCCGCAGCCGGAGCTGAAGAACCGCGAGATCTACTGGCCGCGCGGCAAGATGTTCGGCGGCTCGTCGTCGATGAACGCCATGATGTGGGTGCGCGGCTTCCGCGCCGACTACGACGAGTGGGCGCTGCTGGCGGGTGCGGAGTGGGGCTTCGCGGCGGCCGTCGAACAGTTCCGGCGCATCGAACGCGTGGAGAACGCCCAGTATCCCGACGAGGGCACCGAAGGTCCGCTGTACGTCTCCCGCCAGCGCAGCCCGCGCGGCCTCACCGCCGCCTACCTGGCCGCGGTCCAGGAGGCGGGCTACCAGGTGGAGCCGCCCAACCGGCCGCAGCCGGACGGGTTCACCGAGACCATGGTCACCCAGCGCGGGGGCCGTCGGTGGAGTACCGCGGACGCTTATCTGCGGCCCGCCTTACGTCGTCCGAACCTCACGATCCGCAGCGAAGCGCTCGCCACCCGAGTGCTGTTCGACGGCACGCGCGCCGTCGGCGTCGAGTACCGCCAGGGCGGTGTCACGCACACGGTGACCGCGCGGCGCGAGGTCGTGCTGTGCGGCGGCGCGATCAACAGCCCGCAACTGCTGATGCTCTCCGGTATCGGCGACCGCGACGAACTGGCCCGCCACGGCATCGAGGTGCGTCACCACGCGCCGGAGGTGGGCGCGAATCTGCAGGACCACTTGGTCGCGGGCATCGGCTACGGCGTCGCGGGGGATTCGCTGTTCGACGCGGAGAAGCCGCGCCAACTGCTGGACTACTTCATCCGGCATCGCGGCATGCTCACCTCGAACGTCGGCGAGGCGTACGGGTTCATCCGCAGTAGGACGGATCTGGAGTTCCCCGATCTGGAACTGGTCTTCGCGCCCGCGCCGTTCTACTACGAGGGACTGCAGGACCCGACCGAACACGGCGTGATCCTGGCGACGGTGCTGCTGCGCCCGCAGAGCCGAGGCCGGATCGCCTTGTCCGACGCGGACCCGTCCGCCAAGCCCCTGATCGACCCGCGCTACCTGTCCGACTCCGCGGGCGCGGATCGCGCCGCCATCATGGCCGGGCTGCGCGTGTGCGCCGCCATCGCCGCGGAGCCGTCGATGAAAGCGGTCCTCGGCCCGCTGATCTACCCGCCGCAGGCGCCGGCGGAACCGGAAGCCGTGCTCGAGCTGACCCTCAACTCGTACGCGCACACGCTCTACCACCCGGTCGGCACCTGCCGCATGGGCACCGACACCGCCAGCGTCGTCACCCCACGGCTGGAAGTGCGCGGCGTACAAGGGCTTCGGGTCGCCGACGCCTCGGTGATGCCGCTCATCATCCGCGGGCACACGCACGCACCGGCGGTGTTCATCGGCGAGCAGGCGGCTTCGTTCATCCTCGCCGGGTAGGGGGTCCTCTCGCCTACGACGCGACGAACAGTCCGAGCGAGGCGGCGGCCAGCAGGAGATACGGCAGCGGGTATCCGATGTGTTTGTAGTGCCGCGCCCGGACCACGGTCAGCACCGCGCCCACGAAGTAGAGCACCAACCCGGCCGCCGCGGCCGCACCGATCGGCGGAAACGCCGGACCGGCCAGCAGTCCGGCCCCGCCGAGCGCCTTGACCACGGCCAGGGGCGTCAGCCACGAATCCGGGATTCCGTAGGCGCGCATGTTCGTCCGCACCCACTCGGCGCGGACCACATCGATGCAGGCCGCGAGCAAGGCGGCCGCGGCCGCGAGCACCGTGGCGACGACGTAGGCGATGTCCATGGCAATACCCTTTCCTCAGGTGCCGCGCCCGGTCCGGACGACGGTCACCTTTGAGCTGTCGAATCCGTCATCCCGATGACGGACCACGGAGCGGAAAGGTGACCGATGCCCACCGAAGACGGCTTGGCGCGGGAATTCGAGGTGCAGCGCGACCATCTGCACGCGGTCGCCTACCGCATGCTCGGCTCACCGAGCGAGGCCGACGACGCGGTGCAGGAGACCTGGTTGCGGCTGGCCCGCCACGACGTCGATGACGTGCGCAACCTCCCGGGCTGGCTCACCACCGTCGTGTCCCGGATCTGCCTGGACATGCTGCGTGGCAGGGCGGCGCGGCGCGAGGAACCGCTCGACCACCCGCCGCGGCTCGACAGCGGCGCCGAGGAGAACGAGCCGGAGCGCGAGGCGGTCCTGATCGAGTCGGTCGGCCGGGCGTTGCTGGTGGTGCTGGACCGGCTCGGCCCCGACGAGCGGGTCGCGTTCGTCCTGCACGACCTGTTCGCGGTGCCGTTCGACGAGATCGGGCCGATCGTCGGCCGCACCACGCCGACCGCCAAGAAGCTGGCCAGCCGAGCCAGGCAGCGCGTGCGGGGCGTGGATGTCACAGCGGGCCAGGAGCTCGCCGCGCAGCGGCATGTCGTCGAGGCGTTCCTGCGCGCGGCGCGCAGCGGCGATCTCGACGGGCTGTTGTCCGTCCTGGCGCCCGACGTGGTCCGGACGGCCGACGCCGCCGCGCTCCCCGCCGGAGTGGCCACGACCGTGCGCGGCGCGGGGTCGGTCGCCGCGGAAACCGTGCTGCTGCGGAGGCGTTCGCAGGTTGCGGCGCTCGCGCTGGTGGAAGGTCACCCGGGTATCGTCGTAGCCCCGCGTGGCAGGCTGCTGCTGGCGCTCACCGTCACGGTGCACGGCGACCGGGTGACCGGATACCGGGTGACCGCCGATCCGTCCCGGCTACGCGGGCTCCCGATCAGCCTGTTGCCCTGCTGATTTCGACCCGACTCGTTTCAGCGCACCGGCCGCATCCGGCTCGGCGCGCTCCGCCGCACGGCGCCGCCGGAATTCTCGCGGCGTCTCGCCGAAACGGGCCTTGAACGCCGCGGAGAACCACGCCGGGGTGAATCCGGCGCGAATCGCCAACTCGCGGATGGGATCCTCCCGGGTGGGATCGTCCAGCAGATCGCGCGCGGCGCGCAGGGCCTCCTCCCGCCGCACGTCGCGATAGGTGGTGCCGACCTGCTGCAGCACCGAGCGCAATTGCCGGGGCGACCAGCCCAGCGCGTGCGCCACCGCGGGCAGGCGGACGTCGTCCCGGCCGACGTTGGCGCGCACGTACTGCCGGATCTGCGCGACGACCTGAGCGTGATGACCGCGCTGCGGATGGGTTTCGCCGAGCGAGATCAGGCTCAGCAATTCGGCGATCCGGTCACACACCGCGTTGAACTCGTGGTCGGAGAGGTTCGACTGCTCGGCGTGGGTGCTGCGGATCATGGCCTGGGTGATCCGGCCGAGTCCGGAGTTCAGGTCGATCGTCATGCCGCGTTCGGCGAGCGGTCCCGCGCGATGATCGAGTTCGGCCCGGGGCAGCTGGATGGCGAAGGCGGACAAGAGCGGGATATGGATCTGGCACAGATCGTCGAGTGCGGTCACCGCGGCCTGATCCGCCCGCGCCCGCGTCTCCTCGCCGCGATAGCGCACCGAGTACACGCCCCGTTCGGGGATGACCACCCAATAGAAGTCGTCGCACGGACCGTGGCGGATGTTGGTCCGGGTGCGATAGGAGGTACTCGTTCCGCGCTGCTCCCAGCGCAACAACCGGTAGGCGGCCGATTCCTGCACCGTCATGCCCGAGTACCACCGTTCGGGATCGCCGTACCGGTAGTCCATCGGAACGAAACCGTTGGCGATCGCGGTCCACGATTGGGCGTCGTTGGCGGTCACGCCGTAGCACTTCATGGTGAGAACCTATCGCCGCTGGATCCACCGCATATCGTAGTGCCGGCCAGAACGATACGGCTGCCGCGCGAACCTCGCGACGCTGGGAAGTCCGAGCCGCAGCGGACGGCTCGACCGCCGGATTCCGTCGGCGCGCCGTGCGTTACGCACTCAGCGCACGGGCACCCGGGCGAATCCGAGCGGCGGCGTGGGCGCGGGCCCGGTGCGCAAGACGGGCCGAAAATCGGGCAGCACCGGCAGGACGTCGGCATTCCGGGCGGCATAACACCGCACGGCGGGAAGCGCACGGGCCACCTCCGCGCGCTCCACCGGCTCGTGGTCGATGAAGCCGATGGTGTCGAGTCCGAGGCCGAGCGTGCGCGCGATTCGGACGATCGCCGAAGATTTGGGGCCCCAGCCGATCTCGACGGCCGAGAACATCTCGTAGACGCCGTGCCGGTACAGCTTGTCCAGCGTCCACTCACGCTCGCCGCGACTGGCCACGGCGTGCCAGATCCCGCGTTCGCTGAGCACGCGCAGGGTGCGCAGCGCGGCGGGCCGCAACGCGCCGACGGTCGCGTCGCACACGGCACCGTCCCACAAGGTGTTGTCCACTTCCCAGACAAGACATCTCAGAGCCGGTGTCATCGCCCTGCCCCTATCGTTGCGTCATCACTGCCTTTCCGCCGTGGCGTGCGCGACAGATGGGCACTGCACACCATCCAGGACACGACACGTGCCGGACAAGACCCTGGTTACATGGCCATGACCGGCGCGGGTGATCCTACCGGCATGTCGGCCGCGCCTCGCGGCAACGACCGAACCGGCTGCGCTCCGCACCCGGCGACGAGCCGGTGGGCCGAGCCGGAAATGGGCAGGTGGTCACCGGAAATCGGTCGCACGTCCAGCTGCTGTGACCGCTCACAACTCCCTGCCGGACGGTCTCACTCGCTCTCACAGAACCCGTCGATCGGGTCCGCGGAAGAGATCAACAGATTAGTGTGAATGCGCTGCACAGCAATCGTGGGCGGAAGGGAGTCGCCAATGTCCGTCGACAGTTCGGCCCGGCCGAGCCTGACCCTGTCGGGAAAGCCGATGTCGTCGCCACTGAAAGACGTTCGCGGGCTATCGCGTCAGATGGTCGGCCACTTCGTCGAGAACGTCATCCCGTGCGGAACCCTACCGGGTGACGCCATCGCAGGCGACGTCACCACCATCACCCGGGTCTGCCTGGAGCTGGCGGTGAGCATGCTCGACGGTAAAGACCTCCCGGAGAAACTCCAGCGGCTCGGCGACGCCGCCGCGGGATGGGCGCGGGAGGGAGTACCGATCGACACCATCCACCACTCGATCCACGAAGGCTTCAAGATGGGCCTGGAGCTGGTGGTGTCCGACGCGACGATGAAGGACTACGACGACCTCGTCGACGGCGCCAAGATGGTGGTCGAGATGCTCGACATGATCAACTCGGCGGTCTCCATGGCCTACGTCCGCGAGCTGCGCGCGGTGGTCAGCGAGCACCACACCGCCGTGCACACGCTGACCTCCGCGTTGCTCGGCGGGCACAGCACCTCCACCATGGCGCGCGAATGCGGCATCGCCATCGCCTCCTCGTACGCCGTTCTGGCCGTGGCGATTCCGCCGCACCGCGAGGAACGCAATCCGATGGTCGACGGCAAGGTCGTCGCCCGCAGGAAACTGCGGCGGGTCCAGGCCGAGCTGGCAACGCGCTGCGGCGAGGCCGCGCTGTCGCTGCTGAGCGTGGACGGCGGCACGGTGCTCATCCCGTCGGGCCACTTGAACAACGAGCAGCTCGACGCCCTGGTCACCCAGCTGTCGCACGCCGCGCAGGTGGGCGTCACCGCGACCATGGTCGAGGCCACCCCCGAGAAGATTCCCACCGCCGCCGACCAGGCGCACGAACTGCTCGACATGGTGCAGCGATTGCAGGCGGTGGCCGGGCTGTACCGCTTCGACGAGCTGGCGCTGGAATATCAGCTGACCAGACCTGGGCCCGGCCGCGAGTACCTCGGCTCGCTGCTGGATCCGCTGGACGCGCACCCGGAACTGCTGGAGACGCTGCAACGGCACATCGCCAACAACCTCAACCGGCAGCGCACGGCTCGCGTGCTGCACGTCCACACCAACACCGTCGACTACCGGCTCAAACGGATCGGACAGCTCACCGGATTCGACCCGTCGCAGCCGTCGGGCCTGTGGTACTTGCGCTCGGCACTCGTCGCCCGCACGTATCGCACGACCTGACCGCTCGACGCGTTCACGGGTTCGTCGCCGTCCGCGGCCGGCGGCGGACCGCGACGACCCCGCGTGGATCACTCGCCCCGCCTCCCGTTCCCATGCGCGGGAACGACAAGGCGCTGGTCATTGTGGTGTCACAGATCGACGATTACCGTGAGCCACGAGTTACGAAGGCCGGTGGCGGCACAGCCCGGGTCGTCGCAACCAGAGGTACCAGGAGGTTGCGATGACATGGGTGGGCGCGTCGGCGGGAGAAATCGCGGCGGGAGTCCGGAGCCGGGAGGTATCCCCGCTGGAGGTGGCCGACGAGCATTTTGCCCGCATCGCGGCACTGGATACACGGATCAACGCCTTCCGCATCGTGCGCCACGAGCAGGTGCGCCGCGAAGCCCGCGCCCTGGCCACCCGTAGCGATCTCGCCGACCTCCCGCTCGCCGGAGTTCCGGTGGCGGTGAAGGACAATCTCGACCTCGCCGGGTGCGTGACCGGCCACGGTTCGCGCGCGGCGCGGCAGACCGCGGCCGAGTCCGACAGTGAGCTGGTCCGCAGGTTGCGTGCCGCGGGCGCGCTGCTGATCGGCAAGACCAATGTGCCCGAGCTGTGTCAGTGGCCGGTCACCGAGAGCGTCGCGCACGGCATCACCCGCAACCCGTGGCTGCTCACGCACACTCCGGGCGGATCCACCGGCGGCGGCGCCGCGGCGGTCGCCGCTGGAATGACCGCGCTCGCAATCGGTTCCGACGGCGGCGGTTCGATCCGCATCCCCTCGTCCTGTTGCGGGCTCGTGGGCCTGAAGCCAGGCGACGGCGTGATCGCGCGGCCTCCCGAACTCGGCTCCAATTGGCTCGGCCTGTCGACGTTCGGACCGCTGGCCACCACGGTGTCCGACGCGGCCTTGCTGCTGGCGGTGCTCACGGCCGACGACCGCTACTTGGCACCGGCCGCACCCCAGCAGGCCCTGCGAATCGGCATGACCGCTCGGCCACCGGTTCTCGGAGCCTCCGTCGACCCGCAGGTGCGCACTGCCATGCTGGCGGCGGCCGAAGCGCTGCGTGCGGCGGGCCACACCGTCACCGAGGTGGCTCCGCCGTGGCGACCACAGGACGCGCTCGGTTTCCTCGCCCGCTACTTCGCCGGCGTCGCCGAGGACACCACCGACCTGAGCGCGGACCTTTTGGAACCGCTGACCCGCAAGGTGGCCCGGGCCGGACGCGTGATCGGCCGGATGCGTCGTGTACCCGACGCTCCCCCGGCACGGCAGTCCGAACGATTCGCCGCGTGGTTCACCGAGCACGATCTTCTGCTCACACCCACCCTGGCGACCCCGCCGGTTCCGGTCGGAACCTTCGCCGGGAAGGGATTTCCGGGCACCCTGCTCGACGTATCCCGCTTCATTCCCTTCACGCCGCCGTTCAACACGGTCCGTTACCCGGCGATCTCCGTTCCCGCCGGGCAGTCCGACACCGGACTGCCCATCGGTGTGCAGCTCGCCGCGGCGCCCGGCGGCGAAACCACATTGCTGGCGGTCGCCGCACAGCTGGAGCAGATCCGTCCGTGGCAGCGGCACGCTCCGCTGGCCGACGCGTCGATCCCGTAGCGGACCGTCACCGCCGCTCGCGTCAGCACCACGGTCCCCGAAAAAGATCGACGCCAGCCGTTTTCCACCGACCGGACCCGGACGGCGCGCTCTCGCCGGCGCGCGAGCATCTCCGCGTACATATGCCGTTAATGCCGTGTTTACGATGTTCCGGTGCTTGTGAACGACGTGCGAGGGAGCTTGACCCCACCGGGCGAGCGAGTGGGTATCGAAGAGCTCCGAGAGCGTCGGTTCCGGCCGATGGTCGTGTGGTGCGGTATCGCGGCCATCGTGGTCGCGCTGATCGGCGGCGAACTCATGGCCGCGCACATCGGGGCGCTGGGCCCGCTGACCAGCCTGCTGCGGGATTACGCCGGAACGCCGAAGTCGGCGACCACACCGTGGGCGGGATTCCTGCTGGCCTTGGTCGGGATCACGGCGCGCGCACGCTTGGGCGCCGTCGCCGCGGCGATCGGCGTCGACCTGGCGTTCGTCCTCATAAGGACGGCCGACGGGCGTCCGTTCACGGTCGGCAACGGCCCGACCATCGTGCTCACCGCACTGGCGGTGCTCGCGTTCGTGCGGTGGGACGGACAACGACGCCGCACGGCGTTGCGCACCATCGCCTTCGGCGCGCTGCTGATCGCGGCGACGAAGATCAGTGAGATCTGGCTGGACATCACCGCGTGGGCCTGCCCGACAGTCCTCGATCCGTATGTACAAGTCGCCGATCGCGCCCTCGGCAGCCCGTCCTGGCTGGTCGGGCACGCGCTCGAGGTGGCGGGACCGCTGGCGACGGGTGTGGTGCGCTGGGTGTACTTCGAGCTTCCGCTGGCGGCAGTCCTGGTCGCGGCCTGGCAGTTACGCGGCGTCACGACCAGCGCGTGGCCACGGCACTACCTGGTGCGCACGTTCCTGACCCTCGGCCTCGTCGGGCCGATCTGGTACGTCGTCTTCCCGGTGGTGGGGCCGGTGCTCGCCTACGGACCGCAGGGACTCGGCTTCGAGATCGCCGACGTCTGGCCGGATGTCGTTCCGGCCGTGCCGTCCTCGATCGACGCGCTGCGCTTCGACGGCATCACGCCGCGCAACTGCATGCCGTCGCTGCACACCGCCTGGGCGCTGTCGCTGTTCATCCACTCCCGGCGCGGCCCGCTGTGGTTGCGCTGGGGCGGGGCGTTCTGGCTGGTGTGCACGCTTGTCGCGACGCTCGGCCTGGGCGCGCACTACGGCATCGACCTGGTCGTGGGCGCGGCGTTGTGCCTGACGGTGGAATCCGTGCTGCGCGAGCCGGATCGGGGCTGGGATCAGCAGCGCGTCCGGATCGTGGCGATGGGTGTCGGCGTCTGCACCGGCGTGCTGCTGTGCATCCGATTCTTCGCCGTGCCGATGGCAACGCACCCGCTACCGTCCGGCATCGTGATCCTCGGCGCGCTCGGCGCGCTGGCGATCCTGTTCTACCTGACGTGGTTCGGTACGTCGTCGGCGGAATCGAGCAGCCCGGCCCCGGCGGTGGATCAGCCCGCCGATCGTCGGACAGACGCGTCGCGGTGATCTGTGTGCCCTCGGCTTCCGCGTCGACGCCCCGCGACGATCATCGTCCCGGAGGGAAGGTCACGTGAAGCGCAGAGGATTGCGCTTCGGTGGCCCGGCGAAAGGGGTCACATCCCGGCGGAGCTGAGGGGCCGCGCGGTCGGTGACGAGCGCGTACCACCGTCCTGCCGCGCTCCGGTGATCAGCGATCGACCTCAGGGCGGCCGACACGGCGGTGCGCGGCCAGCGTCGAGGCCAGCGCCGCCCGATCCAGTTTGCCCCGCGGCGTACGCGGCAGCCGGTCCACGACCAGAATCCGCACCGGCATACTCGGACTCGGCAAGGTCGCGCGCAGCCGCCGCCAGATCTCGTCGGCTTCCGGTGCGCCCGCGCCGAGCACGATCGCGGCGGCGGGCGCTTCCCCCATGCGCGCGTCGGGTACGCCGATGCAGGCGGCCTCGGCGACACCCGGTATCGCCGTGAGCGCCGCTTCGACGGCGGCGGGTTCCACGTTGAGGCCCGCCCGGATCAACATCTCGCTGTCCCGGCCGAACAGCCGTAGGCGGTTGCCGATCACCTCGCCCCGGTCGCCCACCGTCATCCAGCCGTCGACAGGACCGCCTGCCACGCCGTCCGCGGTGAGGTAGCCGTCGAACAGCATGTCGCTGCGCACGTACACCAGGCCGTCACGGACGCACGCCTCGACACCGGAGAACAGTTCGCCCGCCGACTTCTCGTCGGCACTGCCGAGCCCACGGTCGTAGGACACGAAACTCAGCTCGGACGCACCGTAGAAGTGCACGAGCGAGGCGTTCGGCAGGACCTCCCGCAACGCTCGCCGTCCCGCCAGCGGCCACCGGGCCGCCGAGGACAGCACCTCCCGGACGCCGCCGACCTGGCCGATTCCCGCCCGCACCACGTCCCACGCGATCGTCGGCACCGAATACAGCTGGGTCGCACCGTCGTTCAGTGCGTCGACCACCGGTCGCAGGTCCACCGTCGCGCCGCGAGTCAAGGCGTGCAACGCGCCGTAGAGGAAATGCGTGTGGTCCAGCACGCCGGGCACCGAGACCCGGTCTCCGGCGCCGATGTCGAAGGTGGCATCGGAGCGATCCAGCGTGGCGGCCCACGACCGCTGATCGCGCACGAAGAGCTTCGGCTCACCGGTGGTGCCGGAGGTGATGCCCACCAACAGTTCGGCCTCCGGTCGCGCCCCGGCCGCCGGAGCATCGGATGCCAACGCGGCGGCGGTCCGTACGACGCCGTCGAATCCCAGCCGCCGCAACCGCCGGTGCTGGTGCGGCGCCGCGACGACGGCTCCCGGCTCGGCCAGCGCGAGGACACGGCCGAACTGATCGGGCAGCAGATGGCGGTGCAGCAGGACGACGCTCACCCCGGCGTGCATCGCCGCGGTCACCGTCACCAGGGATTCGACATCGGACGTGGGCAGCACGGCCACCCGGCGCATGCCGTCGAGCCCGGCGGCGGTGCGCAGGACCTTCGACCAGAACCGCTCGTAGTCGACCACCTCGCGTCCCGAGACCACGGCGGTCGCCGCGGGATTCGCCGCGGCCTGCCGAGCGATCCGCGCGGCGAGCAGTTCAGTCATCGTCCACTCCCCTGGCGGCGAGGGCGTCGCCCATCGCGTCGGCCGTCCGCAGCGCGCGCACCAGCACCGGCGTGACCAGCGCCGTCATCGACCATTCCAGGCCGCGAGCGCGCCGGGCCTCGGCGACGTCGTGCACGATCCCCGCCAGCAGCGGGACACATCGGATGGCCAGCGCCAGCAGCAGGCCGATCCGCTCGGGATCGACACCCACCCGCCGCAGCGGTCCGAGCCACCGGGTCACGGCGTCGAGCAGGTCGCTCACCCGGGTGGTGAGGGTGAACAGCGCCGCGAGCGCCACCGAGACCACCAGCAAGCCGCACACCACCGCGGCCCGCGCGGGCGAGGTGATCAGCACCTGAAAAACCGCGATGATCAACAGCATCCACACCAGCGGACGCAGTTGGGCCACAGCGACCCGCCACGGAATCCCGGCTACCGCGAACAGTCCCGCCACCACCGCCCCGGTGACCAGCACCTGCGGTGGAGTGCGCACGAGTACCGTGGTCGCCACGATCGACGCCAGCAGCAGCACCAGCTTCACCCCGGCGGGTATCCGGTGCAGTGGCGAATCGCCCGGACGGTACAGGCCGATCATTCGACCGACGCCCGGTATGCCGCGAGGGCGTCGCCGGGCGTTCCGTCGAACACCACCGCCCCGTCGTCGATCACGATGACGCGTTCGAAGCTCTCCAGCAGCGACAGCTGATGCGTCACGACGATCACCTGCTGATCCACCGCGTCCAGCGCGTCGGCGACGACCCTGGCGTTGCGCAGGTCCAGCAGAGTGGTCGGCTCGTCGGCGACGATCACCTCCGGTCGCCGGATCAGGACCGCGCCGAGGGCGAGCAGCTGTTTCTGGCCGCCGGACAACAAGTGGGCGGGGTGCTCGGCGTGACCGGCGAGCCCGAATCGTTCCAGGATCTCCCGCACGCGCGCCGCGATCTCCTGCTTGCTCAGCCCGGTCCGGCGCAGTGAGAAGGCGAGATCCTCGGCGACCGTGGGCATGACGATCTGGGTGTCGGGATCGGTGAAGACGAACCCCACCTTCCGTCGCACCTGCGCGCCCTTGCGGGCCGCGTCGACACCGTCCACCGTGACCGTGCCGGAACTCGGCGTCAGCAGGCCGTTGATCATGCGCGCCAGCGTCGACTTGCCGGAACCGTTCGACCCGATGACGCCCACGCGGCGCTCGGTGATCCGCAGGTCGATGTCGCGCAGCACCTTTCGCTCGCCGAAGCGGTGACTCACCGAGTCGAAGACGATCTCGCTCACGACACTCGCTCCACCAGGACCGCGATCCCCTGCCCGCCGCCGATGGCGCAAGCCGCGAGACCGAGCGCCGGGCCGTCCGCACGCAGCATCTGACTCGCCAGGCGCACCAGCAGGATGGCCCCGGACGCTCCCCACGGGTGCCCCATCGCGATGGCGCCGCCCTGCGGGCAGATCGTGGACTCGTCCAGGCCCAGTTCGTCGGCGACCGCAAGGACCACCGACGCGAAGGCTTCGGTGATCTCGACGACGCCGAGGTCCGCTACACCGAAACCGGTCCGACGCAGCAGTTTTCGGATTGCGGGTACCGGACCGAGGCCCGGGTACGCCGGGTCTGATCCGGCGACCGCGCAGCCGAGGATCCGCAGAGCGGGCAGCCCGGCGGCCATCGCCTCGGTGGTGACCGCCATGGCCGCCGCCCCGTCGGAGATGCCGCAGGAATTGCCCGCGGTGGCGGTGCCGTCGACGCCGAAGCTGGGACGCAGGCGCGCGAGCCGGGCCGCGGTCATTCCCGCCCGGATGCGTTCGTCCCGGTGCACGCCTCCGACCGGCACGATCTCCGCGGTGAAGTCGGCGGCCGCGGCGAGCGTGTGCGAGCGGGCCGCGTAGGCGTCCTGCCGCTCCCGGCTGATGCCGCGCGCTCGCGCGAGATCGTCGGCGGCCGCACCCATGTCCGGATCGGGAAAGCCCGGTGGCGCGAAGGGGGCGCGGGTGTATCGCACCGGCTCGGCGTCCGCCACGGGCGGCCAGAACCGCCACGGGGCGGTGCTGGCCGATTCGACCCCGCCGGCCAGGAGAAGTTCGTCCGCGCCGCTGCGCACCCGCAACGCCGCCTGCATCACCGCGTCGAGGCCCGAACCGCACTGCCGATCGACGGTGACGCCCGGAACATGCACGCCCAGCCCAGCGCGCAAGGCGGCGACCCGGGCGGGATCACCGCCGGGCCCGAGGCAGTTGCCGAGAACCACGTCGTCCACGTCGGTGTCGATGCCCGCGCCGCGCAGCGATGTCAGCACCTCGCGCAGCACGGGAGCGGCCAGTTCGGTGGTGGTCAGATCGGACAATCCGTGGCCCGCGTTGCCGATCGGCGTGCGGCGCGGCGCTACCAGGACGGGAACCGGGCTCATGCCAGCAAGTCTTTCAGTTCGCCCCTGGCCACCTTCCCTGCGGCGGTGCGCGGCAATGCGGGCAGCGGCACCCACCGGCGCGGCATCGCCTCCTTCGCCAGCACGCGGCGTGCTCGCGACCGCACCTCGTCGAGCCCGGCGCGTCCGTCCAACTGCACCGCGGCCGTGACGGTTTCCCCGAACACCGCGTGCGGCGAGCCGACCACCGCCACCGCGGCGACGCCGTCGAGCGCTTCGAGAACGCGCTCCACCTCTTCGGCGACCACCACGGTGCCGCCGACGTTGATCGCGCAGTCGCCCCGGCCCAGCACGGTCAGCTCACGGTCGTCGCCTAGTTCGGCGAGGTCACCGACGCCGAACCAATCGGGCGCGCCGAGCACGCGGTAGGGCGATCGGACGTAGAGCAGTCCGTCGCGCACCTCGGCCTCGACCCCGTCGAGCAGCCGCATCGGCTCGGGAACACGGCGCGCCGCCACCAGCGAGACCTCCGAAGACCCGTAGTACTCGACGACATCCACGCGGCCGGCCGCCGCCAGCGCACCGTCGTCGAGCGCGATGCCCGCGACGATCGCGGTGCGCAGGCGCGGGCAGGCAGCCACCACCTCACGCAGTACGGCGGGCACCGCGTGCACCACGGTGGCTCGCGATCGGTCGTCGGTGACGCACGCGCCGCGCCACAACGCGTGCAACGCACCGAACAGATGCATGGTCGCGTGCAACGGACCGGTGATCAGCACGCGGTCGGACGCCCGAACACCGGTGATCGCGGTGAACGCGGGGAAGCTGTCGTACCAGGAGGCGGCCGTGCGCGCCAGCGGCCGGGGACGGCCGGTCGAGCCCGAGGTCGCCACCAGCAGGAACGCCCCAGCCGGGATGCCGGTACGGTGCGGGCGCGCGGCGGGATTCTCGACGAAGACCGCGATGCCGCGCCGGGCCGCGGCGCAGACGCGGATCAGCGCGTCCGGAACCGGCAGGGCCGAGGCGTCGTAGACGTGCTCGTCCGGGTTGTCGGCGATCCATCGCTCGATCGCACGGTCGAGTTCACCGTAGGTGAAGCGGCGGCCACCGAAGTCGACGGCAGGCGCGTCGGCCGCGCCGCCGAGTTCGGGACTAGGCACGGATCACACCGGGATAGGCGCGGTGCACTCCCTTGGCCACCACGGTCGCGACGACGACTTTGAGCAGGTCGCCGGGAATGAACGCGAAGTTGGTGGTGACGGCGGCCCGCACGCCGAGATCGGTGCGCAGCAGCAGGCCAACGGTGCCGAACAAATAGATGATCAGCAGACCGCCGACGGCGTTGATCAGCAGACCGAGCACGACCGGGTATTTCGGCAGGATGCGGGCGGTGCCGAGCCCGATGAACAGCGCCGCGGGGATCCAGCCGATCAGGTACCCGGCGCTGGGACCGGCCAGCGCCGTCAGACCGGTACGGCCGCCGGACAGCAGCGGCAGGCCGATCATCGTGAGCGCCAGGAAAACCAGAACCGCCGCCGTTCCCTTGCGCGCCCCGAGCACCGCACCGGCCAGGATCACGCCGAGGGTCTGCACCGTGATCGGCACACCGCTGAACCCGACGGTGATGGCGCCCGGCAGGCCCAGCGCCGCGATCAGCGCCGCGAAGACGGCGATCTGCGCCATATCCCGCGCGGAAACACCGGCCCTCGGCTCCCGAGAGTTCTCGACACCCTCCACGACAACCCTCCGCCTAGAACTTGAACGACGTTCAAGGTAGCAAACCGAGTACGGCGGCGCGCACCGAGCTCGGTGTGATCTGTCCTCCGATCGTCGGACAGATTTTTCGTGCCCGCGCGGCCAGACTCATCCGATGACCGGGAAGCCGGGCCCGCAGCCGCTTCCCGGCGAGGACAGCAACTCGTTCCGGAGGCATCGATCGACACCGATTCGCGACCGCGGCGTCCCGAGGCGGTACCGAGCGCCGACGACCTTCGCGCGCACGCGACGACGGCGGTCAGCGACGGCATCGCGGCCTATCTTCGCGCCGACGAATCCGCCACGTCCGCACCGACGCCGACCCGCAGGCAGCTCGAGATCCTGGACGTCGGCGTGCGGCGGCACATGCTGCGGCTCGAGGGCATCGCTCCGTTCGGGCCGACGATCTCCGCGCCCGCGTCCACCGCCCACTACCGCGCGGTCCGCGCACAGCTGGAGGTTCTGTCGGCACGGCACGCCTTCGCCGCTATCGTCACCGCTCGCGTACTGATCGAACACTCCCAGCTCGCCGCCGCCGATGCCAAGTGCGGCCGGCTCGCGGCGGCCACGGCCACGATGGACGAGATCGGCGCGCACCTGCCGCGGCCGGATCGAGAACTGACCGCCGTCGTTCGCGCCGAGGCGTTGCCCGTGCTCGCCCTGCTGCGATTCCACGACGGCGACCACGACACCGCCGAGCGCCGGTTACGCGCCGCGCTGGACACCTGTCACAGACTGGGCTCGGAATACGGCCACCGCTATCTCACCGGTAAGCAGCTGCACTTCGCGGTGAACATCGCGCGGTGCAGAACCGCCCGAGGTGACCTCGACGGAGCTGCCGCGCTGCTGGAGCGGGTGGCAGCGGTAGCGAAGGGGACCCGCGCCCGGTGGCCCTTCTCCGATGGCAGCACGCTCGCCGTGCCGCTGCTCGGTCGCGCCGACGCGGTGATCGCCGATCTGATCCGCCGCGAATACGCGCGGCTGCCCGCCGGTGCGTCCGAATTCCACTGATCCCAGGAGTACAGCATGATCCCGGTTGCCCCGACCCTGCCCGCTTTCGCTCCGATCGGCATGGTGCGCTGCGCCGCGCCGACGATCGATGACGTTCCCTCCGAAGGGCTTCCGTCCCGGGTGGTGCTGGATGAACGGTATCTGGCGGCGCTGGACGGAATCGAGCCGGGTGATCACCTTTACGTGATCGCGGTGTTCCATCTGGCCGATCCCGAGGTGCTGACGGGCAGCCCGGGCACGCGCCACGCGCAGGGCGCCTTCTCGATCCGGTCGTCGTGCAGGCCCAACCTGCTCGGCATGACCCTGAGCCGGGTGCTCGACATCCGAGGTACCGAAATCGCGTTCGAGTGGCTGGATTTCGTGGACAACTCACCGGTGCTCGACCTCAAGAGGTACAACTGGCGCTGGGAGTGCGTGCCGTCCACGCGGCGGCTGGATCGCCGGTTCATCGAACGGCAACTCGACCACCGGACACTGGCCGCCGTGCTGGCCCGCCCCGCCTACAATTTCCACGGCGAGCGCTGCGCCCGCGTCGGCCAAACCGGCGCGCTGGCGGCCACTTTGGTGCAGAACCACGACTTGTGGCTGGGAAATCCCGCGCTCCGGGTCCATATCCGGGCCGACGGCCATCTCGTGGACTGTGTGCAAGGTCTCACCGGCGCGACCTTCGGCAACGGCCGGCTGGGTGTGACGCTGTCGGACACCGACGAACCGGTCGTCGAATTCGTGGAACCCACGCGCAGACTTTCCGCACGCAGGACCGGCTCGGAGTGGGCCATCACCCAGTACCCGCAATAACATATCCGGCGCCGATCGGCAGTCGGGCGAACGAACGACATTCGGCCGAATGAATTCTCCGGACACGCGGGCGACACGCCATTTCCGCGGTAGGCCGTCCAGGCGATCGACGGCGCGACCGTGTCCGGCTCGGTACTGTTTTTCTGGTATTTTCTGAATCGAAATCTGAACGGGAGCGCGACCATGTCCGAAACTCTGCTCGGTGATATCAAATCCGACCGCGTCACATTGAATCTCCTGTTCGACTCGGCGGAATTCTGCTGCGCACCCGGCGAAGAGCCCGCGCACACGGTGCGGATCGGCGCACCCACCGTTCAGGACAATCGCATGTGCGCGCAGTGCGTCGGGGAATGCAAGGTGTTCTGATGTCCGACGGCCGGTTCAAGATCGCCGAGGAGGTGTTCGTCGTCGATGTCGACGACGGCCACCTGCTCTACGCGCCGTTCGAGGGCGTCATCAGCCGCCTGGCACCGCAGACGGCCGCCGAACTCCGCTCTGGGCAGAGCTCCGCGAGCCGCGAGACCTTGCGGTACCTGCACGGGCTCGGGCTCATCGTGCCCGCCGACACGCCGAGCCCCGCCCCCGTGGGCACCTGGGACGAATCGTTCGCGCCGACCGGGGTGGTCTACATGGTCACCGCCGCCTGCAATCTCCGCTGCACCTATTGCTACGCCGACGCCGGTGATTACCCGGTCGACCTGTACAACCGCCAGATGGCGTTGGACGCCGCGAAATTCGTGATCGACAACGCGGCGGCGAGCGGCGCGGGCACCGCCTATCTCAACTTCCACGGCGGCGGCGAACCGACGCTCGACTTCGACCTGATCCGCACGGTGGTCGACTGGGGCCGGGAGTACGCGCGCAACGAAGCGGGCGATCTGCGCGTCAACGCGAGCATGGTCACGAACGGGCTGATCAGCGACACCAAGGCGCAGTGGATCGCCGACAACATGGACAGCGTGCAAGTGTCCCACGACGGTCCGGCGGCGATCCATGATCTCCAGCGTCCGACCGTGCGCGGCGGCACGTCGTATTCCCGGGTGCGCGAGGTCATCGAGCTGTTCACCGGGCGCGTTCCGGATCTGATGATCAAGTCCACGATCAGCCGAGCCGCCGTCGGCAGAATGCCGGAGATCGCCCGCTACCTCTGTTCGACATTCGACCTGCCACGTTTCCATCTGGGGCCGGTGCTCGGCACCGGCCGTGGCCGCTCGGTGGTCTTCGGCGAACCCGAAGCGCAAGAATTCGTACGCGGCTATTACGCGGCCCAGGAGATCGCCGACGAATACGGCAGGACGATCGTGGTGTCGGGTGCGCTGGCCACCTTTCCCCATGTCCGGAGAACGTTCTGCGGCGTCACCGATCCGAATTTCTCGCTGACCTCCGACGGCCATATTTCGAGTTGCTACGAAATAATGTACGACGACGACAAACGCGCGCCGCACGCCTACTACGGACGGTACAACCGAGAAACGCGGACGTTCGACGTGGACGGCAACCGCATAGCGAAGCTGCGTTTGCACGATGTCAACAAGATTCCGAAGTGCAGGAATTGCTTCGCGAAGTGGCAGTGCGCGGGCGACTGCCAGGCACGCTGGTACAACTCGCAGACCGGCGAGCTGGAGAACGGACCGGACGTGCGCTGCGAGATCAATCGAACGCTCATCCGGGATCGCTTGCTCTCGATCGTCAGTGTCACCTGAACACCCCGCGCCTGCGAGGGCGCTGCTGGTCAATATTCAGGACGGGTCCTCGCTCGCCTACAACCTGCCCTACGAGAACCTCCGGCTCGGCGGGATCGGTTCGGCACTCGAGCGAGCCGGGATCGTCTGCGCTTACTACGATTCCGCCGCCGATCCGGAGGGGCTGGTCGCGGCCCTGCGCTCGCTCGCGCCGCGACCGGTCATCGTGTTCGACACCCTCTACCGGATCTCGGACGGGGTCGGCGCGGCCATTCGCGCCGCCCGGGCGGTCCACCCCGATGCGTGCGTGCTGGTGGTGGGCCGGGCCGCGGCCGCGGTGTCGGTACAGCCCGGCGTGGCCGCGCAGGTGGACGCGGTCGCGGATTCCGGTGACGTCGGCCGGGTGGTCGCGACCTGCCTGGCCCATTGCGGGCGAACACCGCCCGCGCCACCCGATACCTGGCAGACGATCACGCCGCAGCGCCGATTCCCTCGCTTCGCCCGCGTTCGCGGGGTACTCGACATCGAAGCGACACGCGGCTGTATGCACGGATGCAGTTTCTGCGCCGTCGACGGCGTTCCCGATGCGCCCCGTGTCCGCCGGTGGCAGCCGCGCGAACCCGCCGACGTGGTCGGCGAGATCACGGAACACGCTGTCGGCCAGGGCATTCGACGCGTACAGTTCGTCGACGACAACTTTCTGGGAGCACCGGCCGCGGTCGACTGGGCACAGCGGTTCGCCGACGAACTGCGCAGCCGGAACATCGAGGTCCGCTTCTCCATCTACGCCCGGCTCGACCGCACGCTCGACCGGGTACTCGACACCTTGCATTCGGTGGGGCTGATTCAGGTGCACGCCGGTGTCGAATCCGGTTCCTTTTCGGTGCTGCGCCGACTGCGAAAGGGCACGACACCGGAGGAGTTGTCCAGGATGGTGCGCCGCCTGCGGCAACGGGACGTGGGTCTGGTCGCTTCGCTGATCGTCTTCGAGCCGCGCAGCACACTCGACGAGCTGGACGAAAGCCTGCGCTGGCTCGACGAACACCGGCTGTACCGGTCCTTCAGCCTCACCACGCTGATCCCGTTCCGCAACACCCTCGCCCACAGGGAACTTCGCACCCAGGTGATCGCCGAGCCGTCGACGTCGTTCGCACCGCTGGGTTACCGGTTCACCGAACCGGACGTCGATCGGATCTACCGAGCGGCCGTCGCGCGGGAAGCCGATCACGAGCAGTGCAGCGACGGTGCGCTGGAGCGGCTGATGCGCTGCCGTTTCGCCTTCGAGGAACGTCTCGGGCTGGGTCCGGAACCCCCCGAACTTCGCGACCTCGACGCCTACCGAGCGCGCCAGATCGCCGCGATCCTCGACGACATCCGACGGCTGCGCCGATGACCGGCAGGGCCGAATCCTTCGACGCCGTCGCGGATGCGCACGACCACGCGCGCTGGGATCTGCCGCCCGCGCGGTTCGACGCCGCGGTTCTCGCGGCGTTGTCCCGTTTCGCGGGCCGTGGTGGCGCCCCCGCGCTCTTCCTCGGTTCCGGCTCCGGGCGTGAGGCCGCGGCGTTCGTCCGGGCAGGCCGACAGGTGGTCCTCGTCGACATCTCCGCGCGCATGCTGTCGCTGGCGAAGGCCAGATACCGCGACAGCCCTCTGGTCGACTATCGACGGCAGTCCGCGACGGAGTTCCTCGACGACGCCGACGCCGACTACCCGTTCATCTCCGCGGTCGGCGAACTCCTCGGCTATGTACGCGACCACGCGGCCCTGCTGACCCGCATTCGCACCCGGCTGGGCGACTCGGGCACCTGCGTCTTCACCTGGGTGGACGCGCATCGGCTCGCGCAGCGTGGGCTGCCCGCCCAGGTCTGTGCCGACGGGACGGCGATCTTCACCGAACGCGACGAACCGCCGCTACGGATCCGCGGGTGGTCGCAGGCTCACATGCACGCGTTACTCGGCACGGCGGGCCTCGACCTGGTCGAGGAGATCGCCCCGGAGGCGGTGAGTCCTCGACGCGGCTGGACCGTCACGCCGTCGAGAACTAGCGATGGGTCCAATCCGGCTGGGTGAAGTGGGCGACTCTGGCCGCGTCAGGGTCCGTGCCGAGCAGGACCACTTCGCGGAATTGCCACAGCAGCGCGCCGGTGGGTGCGTGAATGGTCATGTTCGGGCCGAGCCGCATCTGCAACAGGCCCGCTTCGCCCGCAGGCGCGGTGTCGTCGCGCAGTTCCGCTTGCCGTACCGCGTCCTCGGCCCGGACCCAGCGCGGGGTGTCCTCGGCGGCCACCCGGGCCAGATCCACCAGATGCACCGAGTAGACCTCATCCGGATTCGGGCGTAACCGGGTCGCGTCGTTCAGTGCCAGAACGAGGGGCGTGATCGTGAAACCGGAGGCCGCCGGGAAGTCGTCGAGTGCGCCGAGCAGATCACCCGGCCGCGCGTCCAGGCCGAGTTCCTCGCGCAGTTCGCGCAAGGCGGCTTGTTCGGTGGTCTCGCCTTCGTCCAGCCGGCCGCCGGGCAGGCCCCATTGTCCGGCGTTGCGGCCACGATAGGCCCGCTTGATGACGATCACCGACAGCGGCCCGCCGGGCTCCTCGACCACGCACAGCACCACCGCCGCGCGGCGCACACCGGGCAGGTCGGCCACCTCGATGCGCGGGAATGCGGCCAAGCGGGAATGCGCGAGCACACGGAATTCGTCGATGCTCCTCGGTAGCGGCGCTGTCGGGGTCGGCTCCATGGCTTCGATCTTGCCCTTCCCCATCGACGAGCGCGACAAAGGAAGTCGTTGACAGCAACTGCCTCACCTGTCACCGTATCGGGAACCTCGGGGTCCGGACCGCGCCCCGGGCGTTCGCGATCGGAGCGTGCTTGATGGGATTTCTCGAGCCCGACCTGCCGGTGGTCGATATGGCGGAATGGAGCAAGGGCACGCGCGCCGAGCGCATCCGTCCCATGGCCCGGCACTGGGCCGAGGTCGGCTTCGGGACTCCGGCGGTGCTGCACCTGTTCTACGTCGGCAAGATCTGCCTCTACGTGCTCGGTGGCTGGTCGATCGCGCTGACCACCAACGGTATCGACGGGTTCACCGACGTCGGCGCCTGGTGGTCGGAGCCGATCGTCTTCCAAAAATTCGTGCTGTACACGCTGCTGTTCGAAGTGGTCGGCCTCGGGTGCGGGTTCGGCCCGCTGAACAACCGGTACTTCCCGCCCTTCGGCTCGATCCTGTATTGGTTGCGCCCCAACACGATTCGGCTGCCACCGTGGCCGGGGCGGATACCGCTCACCAAGGGCGACAACCGCACGCCGGTGGACGTCGCGCTGTACGCGGCGCTGCTGGCGACGACAGCGGTCGCGTTGCTGTCCGACGGAACCGGACCGATACCGGAGCTGGACACCACCGTCGGTTTGCTGCCGCACTGGCAGGTGGCGGTGATCCTCGGGCTGCTGGCGGTACTCGGGCTGCGGGACAAAGTGATCTTCCTGGCCGCCCGGGGCGAGGTGTACGCCACCCTCACAGTCGTCTTCCTTCTCCCCGGAGCCGATTCGATCGTCGCCGCGAAGGTGGTCTTCGTCGTGATCTGGATGGGCGCGGCCACCTCGAAACTCAACAAGCACTTCCCTTTCGTGGTGTCCACGATGATGTCCAACAGTCCGGTGTTCCGGCCGAAGCCGCTCAAGCGCGCGTTCTTCGAACGCTTCCCCGACGATCTGCGGCCGGGACGGTTGTCCCGCGTCTTCGCCCACGGCGGCACGGTCGTCGAGATGTGCGTTCCGCTGGTGCTGTTCTTCTCCCACGGCGGTTGGCCGACGGCGATCGCGGCGATCGCGATGGTGTGTTTCCACCTGGCGATCCTCACCGCAATTCCCATGGGCGTTCCGCTGGAGTGGAACGTCTTCATGATCTTCGGCGTTGTCACGTTGTTCGTCGCGCACGCCGATCTCGGTCCGAGCAGTGTGCGCAACCCCGTGCCCGTGGCGATGCTCTTCGTCGTGATCGCAGGCATCGTGATCGCCGGGAATCTGTTCCCGCGCAAGATCTCCTTTTTACCGGGCATGCGTTACTACGCTGGGAACTGGGACACCACCATGTGGTGCGTCAAACCCTCGGCCGCCGCGAAGATCGGCACCGGCATCGTCGCGATAGCCGGCATGCCGCAGGCCCAGCTGGAGCGGTTCTACGGCAAGGATCGCGCGCAGATCCCGATGTACCTCGGGTACGCCTTCCGGGCCATGAACACCCACGGCCGCGCGTTGTTCACGCTCGTCCACCGCGCCATGCCACCCGGCCACGAAGACGAGTACACCATCACCGACGGCGAACGCATCTGCAGCACCGCCGTCGGCTGGAACTTCGGCGACGGCCACATGCACAACGAACAACTCCTCGCCGCGATGCACCGCCGCTGCCACTTCGAACCCGGCGAAGTACGCGTCGTCCTCCTCGACGCCCAGCCGATCCACCGGCAGACCCAGCAATACCGCCTCGTCGACGCGGCCACGGGCGAGTTCGAACGCGGCGAAGTGCGCGTCGCCGACATGGTGACCCGCCAGCCCTGGGCCGACGACGTCCCGGTGCGGGTGCACTACACCGCGAGCGCAGAGAGTTAGCGCGTCCGCCTTTCCACGAGAGTCGGAGTCGCGTTTAGCGATCTGTTCAGATGCGCATATCTACGTATCAGCATGGCGTTCGAGTCGCGGCTTCTTCGACACGGTCCCCCACCCACGCCAGAAAGGCTCGCACGTCGGTGGTGGGCAGTGCGAGTGCGGCCGTGCGGGGGTGCTCGAAGCTGCGCAGCGCTGTGTCGATGAGGGGGGCGAAGTGTTCTTCGGACTTCGCGATCATCTGTGCCGCTTCGCGTTTGGCCAGCCAGCGACCGGTGCGACATAACGCTACTGCTCGACAGCCGTTCAGCACTCGGTTGTCACCCAGATGACCCTCTCCCCCAGCGTGTTCGCGTACCGAAGCCAGCAGCGCGGCATGAACGTCGCGCCGTGACGGTGCCGCGACGACCTGCCGCACGGGAGTCCCGTACAGGAGGCGTCCGGTTTCGTGGGCGATGGAGCGATCGATGACGTACCAGAAGGCCGATGAGTCCGCCGGATCGAAGCTGACGCGGTTCGGCAACAGGGGACCGGTGTTGAGGTCCATGAGATAACCGGCCGCGCTGGACGGTGCGGCGATGAAATCCGAGTTGTAGACCACGAGTTCCAGACCGGCCGCGGGGCACGGCAGCGACGAGTGCGCGAACGATTCGGCCAGTTCGCGCAATGCCTGCGCGGGAAGCGACGGCGCGGCGACGATGACCACGTCCACGTCGCTGCGCCCGTGCCGATAGTCCGCGAGCGCGACCGATCCCACGGCGAAAACACTCGTCAGATGACGCCCGCAGACGGTGCGGGCTCGTCGCACCAGCGCATCGAGGTAAGGCCGCAACTCAGCCGGGAGGAGGTGGGGATCCGCCAGGATGTCGGTCATGCGGGCCAGTATCCGCCAAGGCCGCCTCGGGGCTCGGATCGCCCGGAGCCCACGCGGCCTTCGGCTCAGCGCGGCAGCCCCAGTCCGTCGGCCAACACGGGCCACGAATTCTTCAGCGCTTCCTGCCAGTACCCCCACGAATGGGTCCCGGTGGGCTGGAAGTCGTAGGTGGCGGGGATGCCGAGGGAGTCGAGGCGGTCGCGCATGTTGTGCGTGCACCAGTTCACCGCGGCCTCGATCACACCGCCCAGCACCAGTTGGTTGAGGTAGCCGCGCGGTCCGGGCTGAGCGTAGGCGCCGTTGTAGACGTCGTACATGCCAGGCACTCCGGTTCCTGTGGACAGGAACAGCCGTATGCCGCGCAGTTGGTCGGCGTGTAGGTACGGGTCGTTGGCCGCCCACATCGGGTCGTCGGGCGGCCCGTACATGTTCTCGGTGTCGCCGCCGCCCCAGCTCTCCACGGCGAGTTTCACGAACTCGCGGCCGATCGGGTCGCTGATCTGCGCGCAACCGCTGTAAGCCGCAACCGCCTGATACAGACCGGGTTTCGCGATCGGCAGCTGGAGCACAGAGGTACCGGAGGTGGACAAGCCCGCGACGGCGTTCACCCCGGTAGTGCCGAATTCGGCATCGATCAGCGGTGGCAACTCTTCGGTGAGGAAGGTCTTCCACTTGTACACACCGAGTTTCGGATCGGGCGCGCGCCAATCGGTGTAATAGCTCCAACGCCCGCCCACCGGCTGGACGACGTTCACGTCTTTCTCGGCGAGAAAGCGCAGCACGTCGGTGTTCTTCTGCCAGGTCGCGCTGTCCTGACCCCCGCCGCCACCGTTCAACAGATACAACGTCGGCCGCGGCACCGAACGGTCCGCCGGGCGCAGCACCTTCACCATGATGTCCTGCCCCATCGCCGCGGAATGCACCCGCACCTGCACGGTCCGATCGTCCTCCGGCCAGGAACCGGTGATCGACGCGGCATCGGCGCTCGCGGGTGGCGATGCCGCGACCACTCCCGCGGTCACGGCGAACACCGCCATGAGCACGATGAGCGCGTGCCTCGAACAGCGCCGGACTGTTTCGATTCTCCTCCGCACGCTGCCCGAATCGGCGGCAGGTGTGGTCGGGAGACCGGTGTCGACGTCGGAACTTCGTTTCATCGTTCGTCTTTCTCCGAGACCGGACCGTGGCGTTCGTCGACCGGCGCCGTCGCAGCTGCTCGACGGGCGCGGAAACTTTGTCAACGCTAGAACTCGACAAGGCGGTGCACTTCCCCCGTCCGATGGGTCTGGACACCTCACGAAGAGATCAAGATCTCCTTAGGGACGCGATACATTCGTCGCGAATTCGTGAGTTCCTCTGCCCTACGGGCTGACATCCCCGGTATCGAGTGGCGACGAAACCGAGGCTTGCTCACGACTTTTCTTGCCGGGATTCGTCTATGACCCACACCGCAATCTGAGCGCGGGAATTGAACCCCGGTTTGGTCAACACGCGTTCGACGTGTCCTTGCGCGGTGCGTGGCGAAATCACCGATTCGGCTGCGATCTGCTTGTTGCCGAGTCCCTGCGCAACCAAACCGGCGACCTGCCGTTCACGTGTGGTCAGCTTCGCCGACTGCACCGATGTGAGCGCGGTATCAGCGGCCCGCGCAGTGCTTGCCGCAATAGCTATTGGGCGGAATCCAACTCACCTCGCCGCCATGCGGCGACGCCTAGCAGCGTTCGTACTGACGCACGTAGGGCTGCGACTCCGGTAAGACGTTGTACCCGGGTGTCTGGCAGCCGCCGACCACGACCTCGAAAAAGGGGCCGTAGGAGTGGACGGGGCCGTTGGGTGTGTAGATCGTGTAGTCGACCGCCGCGCCGGAGCCTGCCAGGTAGGGAAGATGCAGATCGGCGAGTTGTGTGGTCTGCGCGGCGCTGAATTCCGTACCCACCGGGGGGACTACGGTGACGCCCAGTGCGCGGCCTTCGGAGGGCGGGTCGTAGACCGACACCAGAACGAAGAACGGGATGGGTTGATCGGTCAGGAACCACTGCCACAGGTCGAGTTCGTCATCGGACGGGAAGCGAGGGGTGGGCTCTTGGTGGGGGGTGAGGCGATCATGGGGCCAGGGATACGACCCGGGGCGCCGTTCCGAGTGATTGGTGAACCCGCGCTCCCGCTCATGAACGGTGGATACGGTCCACTGGTTGGATGCCAGTTCGGGGAAGTCCCGGATGATTCGGCGCATCGCCGCGGTCGCGCGGTGAGGTTCGCTCTCGGAGCCCGCTCGGACGTCGATGGCGTTGGTTATGCGGCTCGCGTCGCCGCCGCGCGAGGACCAGTGCACTTCGGTGCCTGCGGCCCATAGTCGCGCCCAGCTGTCTGCGGCGTTCGCTTCAGTGCTCACGTCCCGGCCGAAAAGCCAGTATGCGGAATAGGTGTCCGCCATCCGGCCGATGGTGACCTCTGTCGGGTCGCCTTGGAAACGCCGCGGAAGCTGTTGAGCGCCCATGGCACTCACCACAGACGCGGCCTCGGCCGGTGTGGCGTCGTCCCTGAGCCGCACGTCGAGTTCGGCGTTGAAGTGTCTGCCCTTGTAGTGCTCGAACCGGTGTGACACGTCGGTCACCCCCGGAAGGGCCCGGATGGCAGTCTCGATCTTGCGTGACCAGCTGTCACGCTCGGCCTGGTCGCGTCCTTGTTCGAAATAGCCATATCCGATCAGCAGGGCTGCGGTACCTGCTATCGCCACAGCCAGCACGGCTGCCAATCCCACTATTGTTGCCAGCAGCGGCACTACGCGTTCGCGCAAGATGGAGCGGTGGACACGCGCCGGCACCCGCCGATCGGGGTGCTGGGAGGTCCCTCGCTTCGGTGTGTCCGGATCGAAGCGGCCGGGGTCAACGACCTTGCTGCCGGTGCGTTCGGCATCCATCGGTCCTCCTCACGGCGCCTTCGTGTTCGTCTGAAACCTATATAGCAGTCCATCAGTTCCGGCGCTTTGCCTCATCGTTCGTTCCACAGCGTAGTCGGCCGCGAACTGCGACCTACCGCACGCGAGCGTTGCTCGTGCTCCGCTGCATCAGTCGGCTTGGCGCCGGATCTCATGGATCCGCAGGTTCCTGCAGCGCAGTGCGCAACTTCTGCTCTTTCGCGAGCAGGGCGCTGAAAGCCATTCTGTGCCACATGGATCGCCTTGATGTCATCGACACCTGTACGCGCATGGCGGGGTACGCCGATCTCCGCGAGTGGGACAACCTCGCGGCCGTGTTCGCCGACAACGTGACGCTGGATTACACGAGCCTCGACGGCGGCGAGCCGGTCGTGCTCGCTCCGACACAGATCGTGGCCGCCTGGCAGGAGACGGTCGGTGGTTTCGCGGCGACCCAGCATCTGCTCGGCAACGCCCAGTTCGACTTCTATGACCAGGAGCCGCAGGTCACCGTCGCGGTCGACACCGTCGCCGCGCACTTCCGCCGGGCCCTGTGATCGCCGCGGAACCGACAAGACGGACCGCCGTGGAGATTCGCCGATTCGAAACCGCCGACCGACCGGAGTTGCGGGAGTTGTTCGCTCGGGCGAGTGCGGGCTCACCCGTCGCCTCGCTGTGGGGTGATCGGGAATCCGAGGCGTCGATCTACCTCGATCCATATCTGGATCTGGAGCCCGAGTCGGTGTTCGTGGCGGTCGTGAACGGCAAGCTGGTCGGATATCTGACGGGCTGCGCGGACAGCTGGAGGTTTCCCAGTGAGTCCGAGCGGATCGAGCGGGCGATCCGCGCCTACCGATTGTTCCTGCGCCCGACGCCGGCCAGGTTCTTCGGCGTCGCCATGGTCGACACCCTCGTGGCCGCGATCCGACGCCGGCCCACGGCGGGTGACTTCCAGGACGTGCGCTGGCCCGCACACCTGCATATCGCCGTGGCCGCCGATGCGCGCGGAACCGGAGCCGCCGCCGCCCTCATGAACCGGTGGTTCGCCCGGCTGGACGAGAACGGCGTCGGCTGCCATCTGCAGACGCAAGTCGAGAACATCCGAGCGGTGAGGTTTTTCACCCGCATGGGGTTCACTCCGATCGGCTCGACCCCGGTGATTCCCGGAATGCGATATGAGAGCAGGCGGGTTCATCAGTTGACCATGGTCCGCCCGGGTGAGCGCACCTAGGAGCCCGCGAATTCCGGACAGCTCGCAGCCGGTCAGAGCCAGTTGCGTTCCTTGGCCAGCAGGGCGGCCTGGAATCGGGTGCGTGCGCCCAGCCGGTCCATCAGGTCGGCGACATGACCGCGGAACTTGCGCACCGAGACATTCAGCGCACGTGCCGCCGAGTCGTCGGTGTCGTAGCGGGTAAGCGCGCGCAAGACCCGCTGCTCGACGGGTGAGACCGGAAGTTCGTCCAGGTCGCGTGCGCGGTTCCAGATGCCGTCGAAGACCTCCGCCAGTATCCGGACCACCCCGGTACGCCGGATCTGGAGCACACCCGCCTCCGGATCGGACAGATCGGCGGGCACGAAGGCAACCGACCGGTTGACGAGGGTCAGCGGCCAGACCGCTTCGGTCGTCACCCGATGCAGCTCGCCGAACGCATGGAGACGGCTTGCGTGGGCGACCTGCCGGGGATCCTCCAGTGTGTGTACGGGAAACAGGGTGCGGCTGCGCAGCCCCGCCATCAGCAGGCGCCCGTGCCGGACATGGGGGTGCCGGGATTCGTCGTACAGCGCATCGGTCCGCAACGCCGCGAACTCACCAGGGTGATCCGTCAGCAATGCGCCGATGCGCCGCGCTGTCTCCGGCCCGTTCGACAGTTGCTCGAGCAGCCCTGCCGGTCGGCCGGTGCGTTGCTCCTCGGTCAATTCTCGCAACGCCTCCCAGGCGGCAGCAAGGCCTTCGAACTGCTGCTGCGCCTCGGTGATCCGCCGCCGCACCAGCAGATCCACCGCGGCCGCCGGCGGCACCGCGGTCAGGTTCTCATCCACCAGACCGAGGACGCGCAGTTCGGTGAGCACGCTCCCCGCGCCGGCATCGCCCCGGCCCGCGCCGCCCGCATGCGAGGCGATGCCGGGACGGGTGCGCAGCAGTTCTCGGTAGACGCGCTCCTGCTCCGTGGTCAGCCCCAGTCCGGCCAGGCTCATGCCCGGCGCCTGCCGGCCGAGACGATTTCCGCACGCGGATACGCATGTCTGGCAGGTGCTGCCATGGTCAACCACCCCGGACATCGGAGACGACAAAGTACTGCGTAGCCTATACGCAACGCGTAGGCCATACGCAGTATGATCGCGAGGAGCGAACATGACCGATGAACTGCCGCGTGTGGCACAGCTGCTATGGACCGGCGGCCGGCGGTCCGGCCGTGGCCCCCGGCCGGCACTGAGCCTGGACCGGATCGTCGGAGAGGCGGTGGCCATCGCGGATGAGGAAGGCATCGGCGCACTGTCCATGCAGCGGGTCGCCAAAGAGTTGGGCGCGGCGACCATGTCGCTGTATCGATATGTGCCGGGCAAGGACGAACTCGTCGCCCTGATGTTCGACGCGACCATGTCGGAACCGCCCGATCTTCCGCAAGGCGACTGGCGTGCCGCGCTCGAGCTGTGGGCGCGCTGTACCCGGGAGCTGTACCTTCGTCACCCGTGGGTGCTGGCGGTGGGCGCGAGCAATCGCTGCATGGGACCGAACGAGGCCGCGTGGGGTGAGGCCGCGATGGGTGCGCTCATCGCGGCCGGTCTCCCACCCCGCGGCGTCGCCGAAATCGTTTTGTGCGTCACCGCTTTCGTCGGCGGCGCCGCCCGGCTGGCGATCGATCCGGCCCAGGGGCGCGACTCGGCCGGGCACGTCGGTCCGACCCTCGATCCGGCGATGATCCAGCGGTACGGGCAGCCCGAGCGCTATCCGGCCACGCTGGCCATGTTCAGTGCCGGTCCTCCGGAGAACCACGACATCGATGCCGTCGCCGAGGGCTTGTTCGAATTCGGGCTCGGCAGACTCCTCGACGGCATAGGCGTACATCTCACAGCGTGATCCTCCCGCCGGATGGAGGGCAAAGGTTGCGCAGTGCGTTGCAGGTACCTGCAACGGTCCCGCGAAAAACGTTGGGAACTGGAAGGATCAGCGCAATGATTCTCGTGACAGGAGCGACCGGCAATGTCGGCGCTGAAGTTGTGCAAGCCCTGGCCGCGGCGGGCGAGCCGGTGCGCGCGCTGGTGCGCGATCCGCAGCGTGCAGTCGTACCCCCGGAAGCGGAAGCCGTGGCGGGCGACCTCACGTCTCCGGAGACCCTGAGTTTCGACGGGGTACGTGCGTTGTTCCTGCTGCCCGGTTATCCAGCGGTCGCGCAGGCGGCCGCTAAGGCCGGCGTCGAACACATCGTGCAACTGTCGGGTGTTTCCGCGGGCACCGGCGACACCTCCAATGCCATCACCCGCTATATGATGGCCTCCGAGCGGGAAGTCACCGAACACGCTGCGGCATGGACCATTCTGCGCCCCTGCGCCTTCGCCTCCAACGCCCTGAGCTGGCTCCCCCAGCTTCGCGAAGGAGACGTGATTCGCGCTCCGTTCCCCGAGGTGCGCACGGCCGCTCTGGATCCGCAGGACATCGGCGCGGTAGCCGCCACCGTCCTGCGGGGCAACAGTCATCACGGCGAAATCCTCTGGCCTACGGGGCCGGAGCCGCTCACGCCCGCCGAGCAGGTCGCGATCCTGGCCGAGGCCATCGGCCGCGATCTCATCTGTCAGGGCCTCGGCGACGAGGAGGCCCGCGCCGACATGCTCCGCACCACCCCCGTCGAGTACGTGGACGCCTTCTTCGACTTCTACGTGAACGGAGCCATCGACGAATCCATTGTCCGACCGACGGTAGAAGAGGTCGTCGGCCGCGCGCCACGGACGTTCGGTCAGTGGGCCACGGCCCACGCGGACGCCTTCCGGTGATTCATCCGCGCGGGATTACCGCCGATCGAAGGTACCAGCCGCGACCGGGCGCGGCGGCTCCGTGCCGCAGTCGCCCCGTGGCGGATCAGTCGAGGTTCAGCAGCATTCCGGTTTCCGGGTCGTACCAACGGCACGCTTCGGGTGGCAGGTAGAGATCGGAGGGGTCGCCCTCGGCCGCACGGAAGCTCGGCGGCGCTTGGACTTTCACGGTCTGACCGCCGACGCGGGTGGTGAGCAGGGTCGAGGAGCCCAGTGGCTCCAGCACTTCGAGTTCACCACGCACCGTCGCGTCCGCGGGGCCTTCGCGCACCACGATGGCCTCGGGGCGGATACCGAGCCGGAGGGCGCCGCCCTCGAACGACGACAGCGCCGCGGGCACGGCGAGCGATTGCCCGCCCAGGTCGATCCGCGGCCCGTCCTCCGCCGCGGAGACCACGCCGGTGAGGAAGTTCATCGGCGGGCTGCCGAGGAAACCGCCGACGAATTCCGTCGCCGGGTCGTCGTAGACCTCGGTCGGTGGGCCGCACTGGACGATCGATCCGTCTCGCATCACGGCGACACGGTTGCCCAGCGACAGCGCCTCGACCTGGTCATGGGTGACGTAGACGGTCGTGGTGCCGAGTTCCGCGACGAGTCGTTTCAGCTCGGCTCGGAACGACAGCCGCAGCAGCGCGTCCAGGTTGGACAGCGGCTCGTCCATGAGCAGCACGTCGGCGTCCATCACGATGGCCCGCGCCACCGCGACACGCTGGCGCTGCCCGCCGGACAGCCGCGCCGGGTAGCGGTCCAGGTACGGGGTGAGTTGCAGCAGTTCGGCGGCCCAGGCGACTTTGCGCCGGATCTCCTCGGCGGGCACACCGTGCACGCGCAGGCCGAAGCCGATATTGTCGGCGACCTTCTTGTTGGGGAAGACCGCGTAGGACTGGAAGACCATCGACAGGTTGCGCCGCCGCGGTTCGAGGTAGGTGACGTCCTTGCCGCCGATCACGATCTGCCCCGAGTCCGGCAGCTCCAACCCGGCGATCATGCGCAGCAAGGTCGTCTTGCCGCAGCCGGAAGGCCCCAACAGCACCATGAACTCGCCGTCGGCGATCTCCAGCGAGACCTCGTCGGTAGCACGCGCCGTGCCGCCGGGATAGGTCTTCACCAGATCCCGGACAATCACCTCGGCCATCAGCGAACCCCTGTCATCTGAGCGTCGTCCCCCACATGTTCACCAGGTAGCGCCGCATCACGAAGATGAACACCAGCGCCGGGATGATCAGCGCGAAGCCACCGGCGAAGCGGTACGCGGTCGACGCCTCACCCAGCGCCGTGAGCACCTGCGCGGGCAGCGTGCGGTGCCCGAGCGTCACGATCGTCGCGCCGAGGATCTCGTTCCACGACAGGACGAATGTGAAGATCGATGACGCCGCCAGACCCGGCAGCGCGAGCGGCACCACGACCCGGCGCGCGGCCTGCCATCGACTGCACCCGAAGACCCGGGCCGCCTCCTCCAGATCCGGCGGCACCGCGACGAAGATGCTCGCCGTGATGAGCACGGTGGTCGGCAATGCGAGCGTGGTGTGCACCAATGTCACGGCGAACACCGTGTCGTACACATCGATCCGCAGGAACACCGTGGCCAGCGGCACCGAGAGCACCACGATCGGCAGCGCGCGCACGAAGAGAATGAAGACCTGGTAGGTGTCTTTGCCGCGAAAAGCATGACGGGCCAGCGCGTATCCCGCGGGCGCCCCGATCACCAGCGACCAGAACACCGTGTAGAGGCCGACCAGCACCGAGTTGCCCAGTGCGGCAAGGGTCCCGGTCGCGCGGAAGAACGAGACCAGGGTCTCGGTGGAGAACTCCTTCGGGACGAGCGACTTCGGGAACTCGTTGAGCGCCTCGCGGGAGGACAACGCGGCGAGTCCGATGAGCACGATCGGCAGCGCCATGAACAGGCTTACAGCAGTGCAGGCCGCCTGCACCCCCACCGCGCGCAGGCGGCGCCTGCGCAGGGGTGCGCGGTCGATCGGTGGCAGCACGCGCCGCGACGGCGCCTCGGCCGAGTTCATCGCGCTCCTCGCCTCCTTCGGCCCTCTGCCGCATGATCACGACTCATCGGGCCTGCTCCGGCTGCCGGACCGCACGCAGGTAGAACACCGCGGTAGCGAGCGAGATCGCCAGCACGATCAGCGAGACAGCGCTGGCGACCGCGGGATTCTGCAGATTCGCGTACCACTCGTAGGTCTCGCCGACCAGCAGCGGAAAGTCCCGGCCGGTCAATGCCTGCGCCACGGCGAAAGCCTGCAGCGCGAGGATGGTCCGCAAGATCAGCGCCACTTGCAAGCTCGGACCCAGCAGCGGCAGCGTCACATGCCGCAGCCGCTGCCACAGGTTCGCTCCGAACACCTGCGCGGCCTCGTCGTAGTCGCGCGGGATCATCTGCACGCCCGCCACCACGATGACGAACACCAGTGACGTCGCGCGCCAGATCTCGGCGACCACCACGGCGAGCAGCATGGTGCCCGCGTTCCGGTAGCCGAGCCACTGCACGCCGTCGTCGGAGAGCCCGATGCCGACCAGCAGCGAGTTCAGGTAGCCGCGGTTGTCGAAGATGGACAGCCATACCAGGCCCGCGGCCAGTTCGGAGATCGCCAGCGGCAGGCACCACAGGTAGAAGTGGCCGCCGGCGAACCGCGGCCGGGCCTGCATGAGCAGCGCCATGGCGACGGCGAGCACCAGTTGGACCGGCACGACGATCGCGATCAGCAGGAGGGTGTTGCGCAGCGCGGGGAGGACGTAGGGATCGTCGAACAGCCGGTCCCAGTTGGCGAGGGTGAATCCGTCGCCGCCACGGAACGCCTCGAGCACGGCGTGCACGAGCGGCCAGCCGAACAGGGCCGACATCAGGACGATCGACGGCAGCAGCAGGATCCACGGGGAGCGTAGACGCGACATCATGGCTCATCCCACCCGGCAGAGCTGTGCGGCCGGGTCGGGCGCCCAGCACGGCACTTTCAGCTCGTCGAGGATGCCTTGCAGCACCCGGGCCTGCTGATCCAGCGTGGAGCGGATATCCGCCCCGTCGAGCACGATCGAACGGAAGCTGTCTTTGAAGACCTTGCTCACCTCTCCTTCACGCTGGCCCAGACCCACCGGCGGCAACGAGAGAATGGCGCCGGGCGCCTCCTGCTGCTTGCGCACCGCGTCGGCCTCGAGCTGGACAGCCGGTGGCAGATCGGCGGGGATCGCCGTGTCGACCGCCGGGAAGAAGCCGTTGGAACGAAGCAGCCGCAGTTGGGTTTCCGGGCGGGTGAGCGTGCTGATCGTCCGCTGCGCGAATTCGGGGTCCGTACTGCCCTTGGGGATCGCGAGCCCGGCGATCACGGCCATATAGCCGAGGCCGTGTGCGCCCCGCGGCGCCGGAAGCATCCGCCAGTCGCGCGGGTCGCGCTCGGGCGCGTGGACCAAGCGCACGACGTGGTCCCACGCCATCCGCGCCTCGCCGCTGTCGAGCGGCTCCTGCATGAAGTCGAAATTCGTGCTCGACTGGACGCAGTTGGCCCACAGCTCACGCAGGTACTGCCAGGCCGTCACGGCCTCGTTCGAGCGGAACGTGGTGATCTGGCCGCCGGTGAACGAGGGCAGCAGGAAGCCCTGGACGAACCGGTGCAGCAGGCCCTTGGGGCCCGCGGGCAGGCCGAGCACGGGGCGATTGCCATTGGCGCGGCGCGCGGCGACGGCCCAGTCGAGGAACTGGTCGTAGGTCAGCGACGCGGCATCGACTCCGGGCGGCAGGTGTTCGAGCGCGTCCGCGTGCGCGGCGAGGACGTAACTCGCCGTGGCCCATGGGATGTACCACGTACGGTCGGTGCCGACCTTCGCGAGTTTCAGGTATTCCGCCGACCAGCCGCGGGCGCCGAAGTCGGCGAGCAAACCGGTGAGGTCTTCCAGGTAGCCGTCGGCGAGCGGGGCGAGGTCGCCGTGCAGACCGCCGAGCAGACCGATCTTGGTCGCGCCGGCGTCGACCTGGCTGCGCACCTGGCTCGCGAACGGGCTCTCCTCGATGGTCACATAGCCGACGCCGGGCGCGGCGGCGGCCAGCAGGGTACGGAAACGCTCGGCCTCGTCGGCGGGACGGAACTGGGTGGACAGGAAGATCATGCCGCCGTTGCCGCTGGTCGCGAATCCGGTACAGGCCGCGGCGGACAGGGCCGCCGCGCCGGAGCCCACCGCGCGCAGGAAGGATCTGCGCGTCGAACCGGATACCAGCATGCATGGCTCCTGTTAGGGCACAACGGGTTTCAGACTTTTGTCAGGTTGGTTAACATAAGTGCGCTGAGAGATATTGTCAATATGCCCGCGACACCCTCCAGCCCCACTTCGCCAGGACATGTGCTCGCCCTGCTGCGCGCCACGGGGCCGCTGACCCGGCTCGAGCTGCAGGAACTCGCGGGGTTGTCGCGGGTGACGCTGACCGAGCGGCTGGAGGCGCTGCGTGGTCTCGGGCTCGTCCGCCACGCGGGGCACAAGGAATCGAGCGGAGGACGACGCGCCGAAATGCTCGAGGTCGACGACACCGGAAGCACCGCGCTCGTCGCCGATCTCGGACAGAGCCATGCCACGCTGGCCGTGGTCGACCTGCGCGGGACGGTGTTCGCGAGAGAACACCGGCGGTTGCCCCTGCGGCACAGTCCGACCGAGGTCGTGCCGATGCTGCTCGACACGGGAAGGAAGCTGTTGCGGCGGACCGGGCGAGCCGAAACCTTGTGCGCGATCGGCCTGTCGGTGCCGGGCCAAATCGACCACGACAGCGGAGTGACCGTCGCGCCGCCGACCATGCCGGACTGGAACGGCGCTGCGCTGCGCGAACCTTTCGCCGACGCGCTCGGTGTCCCGGTGCTGCTGGAGAACGACGCGAATGCGCTGGCATTCGGCGACTTCCGGGCGCTGGACCGTCCGGCCGCGACCCTTGTCGGTGTGAAGGTGGGGACCGGAATCGGTGCGGGCGTGGTGATCTCCGGGCGCGTGCACCGTGGCGTGAGCGGCTCGGCGGGCGAGATCGGGCACCTGCGGATCGAGGGCAGTCGGCAGCTCTGCAGCTGCGGCCGCCGTGGGTGTGTGGCGGCGGGCGCGGGCGGGCAGGCGCTGGCCCGGGAACTGGGCGTACGCACGACGGCCGACGTGGTCCGGCTGGTCGGCCACGGCAGCCCCGAGGCGATTCGCTCGACCGAGCGGGCCGGGCGCCTGGTCGGTACCGTGCTCGCGACGATGGTGTCGATCGTGAATCCGGCCCATGTCCGCGTCGGCGGGGCGATCGGGGTGCTGCCGCCGTTTCTCGAGGGGGTGCGGCGCGGCGTCGAGTCGAACGCGCACCCGAGCGCGTTGCGCGATCTCGACCTCGGCCCCTCGCGGCTGGGTGAGAACGGCGCGTTCGTGGGGCTGGCGGGTCTGGTCGCGGACGAGATGTTGTCCCCGGCGACCGTGGACGCGATGGTCGCCGCGCGACAGGAGGTGTGATCCGCTGCGGGCCTTCCCGGCGTATGCGCTCGGCACGGCGAGTAGCGAAGCCGTGCCCGGCGCTCGGTTCGCGGTGGCGGCGAAGGCGGTCGAGTAGGAGATTGCCGGGTTGTCGCCCTCAGAACACCCGGTTGTCCGTATCGGGCCGTACATCGCAGATGGCATGCCGCGCCAGCCATTGCGGAGGTGGGTAGCTACCGTTAGGTTCATCCCATGAGTTCCACCTTTCCGCATTTGCTGTCGCCGATCGAGCTGGGGAGGGTGAAACTCCGCAACCGAGTTGTCATGGGCTCCATGCACACCGGGCTGGAAGATCGGGCCTGGCACATCGACCGGCTGGCCGCGTTCTTCGCCGAACGCGCACGCGGCGGCGTGGGGCTGATCGTCACCGGCGGCTACTCCCCCAGCCGCGACGGATGGCTGTGGCCGTTCGCGTGCGCGATGCTGGACGAGACCGACGCCGAGCGGCACCGCGTGATCACCGACGCCGTTCACGAAGCGGGAGGCAAGATCGCGCTGCAGATCCTGCACGGTGGGCGCGATTCGAACATCCCCACCAATCTGGCGCCCTCGGCGGTGGCGTCGCCGCTCACCGCGTTCGAACCGCGGGCGTTCACCGAGCAGGAGATCGAGACCACGATCGCCGATCACGTGCGCTGCGCGCGGTTGGCGCGGCTGGCCGGATACGACGGCGTCGAGATCATGGGCGGCGAAGGCTTTCTGATCAACCAGTTCCTCGCGCCGCGCACCAACACCCGGACCGATCGCTGGGGCGGATCGGCGGCGAACCGGCGGCGATTCCCGGTCGAGGTCGCCGCACGGACCAGGGCCGCCGTCGGCGACGACCTGCTCATCATGTTCCGGATGTCGCTGGCCGAATTCGTCGAGGACGGGCAGACCTACGCCGAGATCATCGACCTGGCGAAGGAACTCGAAGCCGCCGGAGTCGACGTCATCAACACCGATATCGGCTGGCACGAGTCGCGGGTGCCGACGATCGTCACCTCGGTGCCACGTGCCGCGTTCGTCGGATACACCGCGGCGCTCAAGGAACATGTCTCGATTCCGGTGTGCGCGTCGAACCGGATCAACATGCCCGAGGTCGCCGAGCAGATCCTGGAGCGCGGCGAGGCGGACCTCATCTCGCTGGCCCGCCCGCTGCTGGCCGATCCGGAATGGGTGAACAAGGCCGCCGGATCGCGGGTGGACGAGATCAACACCTGCATCGCATGCAACCAGGCCTGCCTGGACCACACCTTCACCCGGCAGACCGTGTCCTGCCTGGTGAATCCCCGCGCGTGCCACGAGACGCTGCTGCAACTGCTGCCCACCAGGCGGGCCAAGCGCGTCGCCGTCGTCGGCGCCGGTCCCGCCGGGTTGTCGGCCGCGATCGGCCTGGCCGAGCGCGGGCATCAGGTGGAACTGTTCGAAGCCGAGGACCGGATCGGCGGACAATTCGACCTCGCCCGCCGCATCCCCGGCAAGGAGGAGTTCGACGAGACGATCCGGTATTACCGGCGCAAACTCGAACTCACCGGCGTCACCGTGCATCTGAATGCCCGGGCCACCGCCGAACAACTCGCCGCGGGTGGCTGGGACGAGGTGGTGCTGGCCACGGGCGTGCGCCCTCGAATTCCCGCGATCCCCGGCATCGATCACCCCATGGTGCTGTCCTATCCGGAACTGATCCGGCAGGAGAAGCCCGTGGGCAACCGGGTGGCCGTCGTCGGTGCGGGCGGAATCGGGTTCGACGTCGGCGAATTCTTGACCGCGGTCCACCAAGGCCCCCTCGCGCTCGACGAATGGCGCGACGAGTGGGGTGTCACCGACGACATCCACGCTCGCGGCCAGTTGCGAACCCCTCGGCCTGCCAGGGCGACCCGGGAAGTGACCCTGCTGCAACGCAAGTCGGGGCCGTTCGGACTGACCTTGGGTAAGACGACCGGCTGGATCCACCGCGCCGCGCTGGACGCGCGCGGAGTCCAGCAGATCGGCGGGGTCAACTACGAACGGATCGACGATCGCGGACTGCACGTCAGCTTCGGTCCGCAGCGGCAGGCGCCGCGCGTGATCGAAGTGGACAACGTGGTGGTGTGCGCGGGCCAGGAATCGGTGCGCGACCTGTACGACCAGCTCGAATCCCAAGGTGTGCGGGTGCATCTCATCGGCGGCGCCGACGAGGCGAAGGAGCTCGACGCCAAGCGCGCCATCCAGCAGGGCACCCAGCTCGCGGCCGAACTCTGATCCCGGACGGCCCGGGGACCTGGTCCCCGGGCCGCCGGAATTCACCCGTTGCCGCCGCCCATCCGGACGAACGTGGCGGTCGCGGTCGCGTAGACCTTCCCCGCGGCATCGACGAGACGGCTCTCGGCGGTGGCCGTCGTCCGGCCGACGTGCACCGCCTCCGCGACCGCCTCCAGCGCCCCCTGGGTGTGCGAGACCCCGCGCACCAGATTGGACGTCATGCTCACCGTCGTGAGCATGGACTTGTCCTGCACCGACAGTTGCACCGCACCCCACATCGCGACGTCGAGCACCGTACCGACCACGCCGCCACCGACCACACCGAGGAAGTTCACATGCCGCTCGTCCGGGGTGAGGCGCAGCGTCATCCGCCCCGGCGCGGCGTCGACGACCTCGATGTTGAGTAGTTTGGCCAGTGGCGGCAGCGGCAGTTCGCCGGTACGGATGCGCTCGACGAGTTCGTCCCTGGTGAGCTGGATCATGCCCAGCACGGCGATGCCGGGGTCGTCCCACTCCAGGTGCAGCGAGCGCACGCCATCGGTCACTTCGATCGCCGACACGTCGTCGGATGTCATGGCCTTCCTCTACTTTCCGCTGATCTGCTGGTCGATGAGAGCGAACAGTTCGTCCGCCGTGGCGGCCGCCTCGACGGCGTCGCGGCCCTGATCGGCGACCGGCGCGGGCTCGGGCGCGGGTTCGTCGATGGCGTCGGTCAGCGTCGCGCGGATCCGCTCGGCCAGCCGCGCCTTGTCCTCCTGCGACGGCAGGGTCGCCAGCAGCGCGGCGAGCGCGGCGATCTGGTCATCGATCGCCGAGGTGGTCGCGGTCGCTTCCCATTGCGACCGCAGCAGTTTCGCCACCGCGCTCGCCGTCGGGTAGTTGAACACCAGCGTCGAGGGCAGTCGCGTGCCCGTGCCCTCCGACAGCCGGTTGCGCAGCTCGACGCCGCCGAGTGAATCGAAACCCATCTCGTTGAACGGAGTTTCGGGATCGATCGCCGCCGCGGACTGGTATCCCAGCACCGCCGCGGCGTGTTCGCGGACGAATCCGAGCACCAGCGCGTCGCGTTCGTCCTCCGGCGCGGTGGCGAGCAGGTCGGCCAGCAGTCCGCCGGTGGCGGTTGCGCTGGATACCCGGCGGGCGCGGCCGGCGACCAAGCCGCCCAGCACTTCGGGCAGCAGCCCCGCGCGTGCCTGCGCGGCCAGGGCGGACTTGTCGAACTCGACGCAAGCGACCATGGCCGCATCCGTGGCGAGCGCCGCGTCGAACAGCGCCGTACCGTCGGAGTCACCGAGGATCCGCAGACCCATACGTTCCAGCCGCGCCAGCGCGGCCCGGTCCATTTCGGCGGTCATGCCCGTGTCCTGGTTCCACAAACCCCAGGCGACCGACAAGGCGGGCAGCCCCTGCGCTCGCCGGGCCTGCGCGAGCCCGTCGAGGAACGCGTTCGCGGCCGCGTAGTTGCCCTGTCCGGGCGAACCGAGAATCGCCGCGGCCGAGGAGAACACGACGAACGCCGACAGGTCGTGGCCCCGGGTGAGCTCGTCCAGGTGCAGCGCGCCGTCGACCTTGGGCGCGAGTACACGATCGATCCGCTGAGCGGTCAGCGTCTCGATGGTGGCGTCGTCGATCAGGCCCGCGGAGTGGATCACCGCCGACAGCGGGTGCTCGGTCCCGATCGACTCGACCACGGTGGCCAAGGCCGCGCGATCGGCCACGTCGCACGCGGCGACCCGGGTGCGCGCACCGAGCCGTTCCAGCTCGGCGATCAGTTCCGCGACACCGTCGGCCGCCGCGCCGCGCCGCGACACCAGCAGCAGATGCCGGACACCGTGTGCGGTGACCAGGTGCCGCGCGATCACCGCGCCCAATCCGCTGGTTCCGCCCGTGATCAGCACCGTGCCATCGCCGAAAGCGCTCGTGCTGCGGATGTTTCCGGGTTCTTCGGTAGGTACGTCGCCATAGGCCAGGCGCGGGAGGTAGATCTCGCCCGTGCGGACCGCCACTTGGGCGTGCCCCGATTCGAGCACGCCGAGCACCGTCGCGGCGTCCAGGTCTCCGTCGTGGTCCAGCAGCACGATACGACCCGGTTGTTCCGACTGTGCGCTGCGGACCAAACCGGTGACGGCGGCGGCGGCCAGATCGACCGGTTCTCCGTTCAGGCCCGTCGCGCGGCGGGTCGCCACCACGAGGCGGGTGTCCGCCAGCCGCTCGAGCGACAACCAGGAGCGCAGCAGCTCCCAGGCGGTGCGGGTCGCCTCCCCCACCGTCCCGGGCTCGACCGGGTCAGCGGTGGCCGCAGGTCCCGCCGGGAGCGACCAGACGACGATATCCGGAACCTGTTCGGCCGCAGCGACTTCCGACGCGTCGAGGTAGTGACGGTCGACACCGGACACTCGCGCCTGCCCCATCGTCGCCACACGGTCGGGCACCGCCCGCAGCGCGGGTAGCTCCGCGCGCGTCCAGCTCAGGGTCAGGGGTGCCGTACGGCGTCCCGCATGGGCCGCGCCCAGCGCGTCGGCCGCGATCGGACGTGCGGAGACCGCATCGATGCGCGCGACGAGCGAGCCGGTGTCGTCCGCGATGTCGATCGTGACCTGTCCCTCGGCATCCCGGACGACGCGAACGCGCGCCGCGGTGACACCGGAGCGCCACAAGCGCACACCGGTGAAGGAGAAGGGCAACGGCACCTGCCCGGCGGGCAGGTCGCCGATCAGCTCGCCGAGCGCCGCGTGCAGGCATGCGTCCAGCAGCGCCGGATGGATGCCGAACGGAGCCGCCGCGACGCCCACGGATTCGTCGAGGGACACCGCGGCGAAGGTCTGCTCGCCGCGCGTCCACAACGCGGTGACGCCCTGGAAACCGGGACCGTAGTCGAAGCCGCGCTCCGCCAGCCGGTCGTAGAGCGACCCGTCCGACGGCTCCGCGCCGGACGGCGGCCACACCGGTTCGCTCCACACCGGCGCGTGGTCGTCGTCGGCGGTGGTCAGGACGCCGCTCGCATGCCGCACCCACGGGTCCGTGCCGTCGGACTCCCGATCGGCCGCGCGGGAGTGCACGGCGAATCCGCGCCGCCCTTGCTCGTCGCGCGCCCCGACGCTCAATTGGAGCTCGATCTCGGCGGTCGCGGTGAGCGGCAACGGAGCTTGCAGCAGCAATTCGCCGACCACCCCGGCGTCCACCTGCGCGCCCGCGGCGAGCGCCATCTCCGCGAAGGCCGTCCCGGGCAGCAATACCGAGCCGAACACCGCGTGGTCGCCGATCCACGGCTGGGTGCGCGCGGAGAACCGGCCGGTGAACAACCATTCGTCCTTGCCCGCGACCGGCACCGCGCTGGTCAGCAGTGGATGGCCGAACGAGCCGGTCACGACTTCGGGAGCCGGTCGCACCCAGTACCGGCGGCGCTGGAACGCGTACGTCGGCAGCTCCACCCGTGCGTCCGCTCCCGGCAGCAGCGACCGCAGCCGCACCGGTGCGCCTGCCGCGAAGGACTGGGCGAGGAGCGTGACGAACTGGGTCACCTCGTCGACCGAACGCCTGGACGAGGCCGCCACCAGTGACTTCGCCGCCACTTCCGGACGCTCGGCCAAGCATTCTCCGGTCATCGCGGTGAGCGCGGCGTCCGGTCCGACTTCGATGAAACGCCGCACCCCGGAGTCGAGGAGACTGCGCACCCCGGGCGCGAAGCGCACACAGCCGCGCACCTGCGCCACCCAGTAGCCCGGATCGCGCATTTCGTCGCCGGCCCGCGTGCCGGATACATTCGACACGATCGGCACGGTGGGCTCGCGATAGGTCAGTCCCTCCGCCACCGCGCGGAATTCGTCGAGGACGGGTTCCATCAACATCGAATGGGACGCGTGGGAGATCCGCAGCAGGGTGTGCTTCCGTCCCGCCTCGGTCAGCCGCCGCCGCATCTCGTCGACGGCATCGGCGTATCCCGAGAACACCACCGACTCCGGACCGTTCACCGCCCCGATCGCGAGCCGGTCGGCGAGACCGGTCAGCAGTTCCTCCGCTTCCGTCTCCGACACCGCGGCCGCCAGCATCGCCCCACCGGCGGGCGCCGCACCCATCAGTCGTCCCCGCGCCGCCACCAGCGCGCAGGCGTCGGTCAGCGACCAGACCCCGGACACATAGGCCGCGACGAGTTCGCCCAGCGAGTGACCCGCGAGCACGTCCGGTAGGAGACCGTACGACTCGAGCAGCCGGAACATCGCCACCTCGAAAGCGAACAGCGCGGGCTGCATCCAGTCCATCCGGTCCAGCACCCCGGCCTCGTCGGTGAACATCACCTCCCGCAGGGAACCCCCGAGGTGCCGGTCGAACTCGGCGCACACCTCGTCCAGCGCGGTCGCGAACACTGGAAACGCCTGGTACAGACCGGCACCCATGCCGACTCGCTGCGCGCCGCCACCGGTGAAGAGGAAGGCCGTCGTACCCGGCACGGCCGGTGCCTCGACCGCGTGCGGCGACGTCGTTCCCGCCGCCAGCGCGGCCAGCCCGGCGAGCAGTTCCTCCCGATCGCGGCCGACGACCACGCCGCGGCGATCCAGCAGCGCACGCGAGTCGAGCAGGGCACGCGCCACCCGCCGCGGGTCGATCTCCGGCGTATCGGCCAGCCAGGAGCGCAAGCGTTCGGCCTGACCGCGCAGGGCTTCCGCGGATTTCGCGGAGACCACCAGCGGTACCACGCCGCCCGCTACCGGGCCGGAGTCCGCCGCCGGTCGCTCGGCACGCGTGGACGGTGGCGCCTCCTCGAGGATCACGTGCGCGTTCGTGCCGCTGATACCGAACGACGACACCCCCGCGCGTCGTATCCGGCTGCCCGAGGTCCACGATTCGGCGTCGGTCAGCACGCGCACCGATCCGGCCGACCAGTCCACATGCGGTGAGAGTTCCTCCGCGTGCAGGGTTCTCGGCAGCATCTCGTGGCGCAGCGCCTGCACCATTTTGATCACGCCGCCCACACCGGCCGCCGCCTGGGTGTGGCCGATATTGGATTTGAGCGAACCGACACGCAGCGGACCTTCAGGGCGGCCCTGGCCGTAGGTGGCGAGCAACGCCTGCGCCTCGATCGGGTCGCCCAGTGTCGTTCCGGTGCCGTGCGCTTCCACGGCATCCACGTCCGACGGCCCGAGCCCGGCATCGGCCAGCGCCGCCGCGATCACCCGCTCCTGCGACGGACCGTTCGGCGCGGTGAGACCGTTGCTGGCGCCGTCCTGGTTCACCGCGCTGCCGCGCACTACCGCGAGCACGTTGTGGCCGAGTCGCCGTGCGTCCGAGAGCCGTTCGACCACCAGGACGGCCGCGCCCTCCGCCCACGCCACACCGTCGGCGGCGGCCGAGAACGATTTGCACCGCCCGTCCGGCGCCAGTCCGCGCTGGCGGGAGAATTCCACGAAAACCGTGGGCGTGGCCATCACCGTCGCACCGCCCACCAGGGCGAGCGAACTCTCCCCCTGTCGCAGCGCACGGCACGCCACGTGCAGTGCCACCAGCGAGGACGAGCACGCCGTATCCACCGTCATCGCGGGGCCTTCCAGACCGAGCGAATAGGCGATGCGTCCCGAGACCACGCTGGCCGCCGAGCCGGTGCCCACGTAGCCTTCGGCCTCGGGTCCGGCCTTGCGGGTCAAGACCTCGTAGTCCTGGTACATCACCCCGGTGTAGACGCCGGTGTCGGTGCCCCGCAGCGACGTCGGATCGATGCCCGCGTGCTCGAGCGCTTCCCACGACACCTCCAGCAGCAAACGCTGCTGGGGGTCCATCGCGTTCGCCTCCCGCGGGCCGATGCCGAAGAATCCGGCGTCGAAATCGGCCGCGCCCGTCAAGAACCCGCCCTCGTTCACGTAGGAGGTTCCGGTGTGCTCGGGATCGGGATCGATCAGGCGATCGAGATCCCAGCCGCGATCGGCGGGAAACTCGGAAATGGCGTCCGTCCCCGAGGCCACCAGGTTCCACAGATCGTCCGGCGACGCGACTCCGCCGGGGTACCGGCAGGCCATGCCGACGATCGCGATCGGTTCGTCGGCTCGCGCGCGCTTCCGCGTCGGGCGGACGCCCTGCCCCGCGCCGTCGATCCGGGAACGCAGCAGCCGGGCGACCGCCGCGGACGTCGGGTGATCGAAGGCCAGCGTCGACGGCAGACGCAGACCGGTGGCCTTGGTGAGGCGGTTGCGCAGGTCCACCGCGCCCAGCGAATCGAAGCCCAGTTCGCTGAACGGCTTGTCGGCCTCGATCTGTTCGCCCGTGGCGTGTCCAAGTACCTCGGCGACCTGATGGCGCACGAAATCCAGCACGATCGCGTCGTGCCGGTCCGGTGGCGCCGACGCGAGCCGCTCGGCCAGTTCGCCGCCGCCCTCGGCACGGCGCGGTACCGCTACCAGCGAACGCAGCAGCGGCGGCAGCAGATCCGCGCGGGCCTGCGCGGACAATGCCGCGGTATCGAAGTCCACGGCGGCGACCAGCGGAATCTGCGCGCCCGCCGCCCGGTCGAACAGCGCGAGCCCGTCGGACTCGGCCAAGGGGCGGAAGCCCATGCGGGACAAGCGGTCCAGGCCCGCGCGTCCCAGTTCGGCGGTCATCCCGCCGCTCTGGTTCCACGGGCCCCAGGCCACCGAGACCGCGGGCAGGCCCGCCGCGACGCGCCGCCGGGCCAGCGCGTCCAGCACCGAGTTCGCGGCGGCATAGTTGCCCTGGCCCGCCGAGCCAAGGACCGCCGCGATCGAGGAGAACAGCACGAACGCCGACAGATTCCGGTCACGGGTGAGTTCGTCCAGGTGTAGTGCGGCGTCGACCTTCGGCGTGAACACCCGCTCGATCCGGTCGGGCGTGAGTGCGTCGAGCGTCGCGTCGTCCAGGACGCCGGCGGCATGGACGACGGCGGTCAGCTCCGGACCGTCGGCCAGCCGGTCGAGCAGGGCGCGCACCGCGGCGCGGTCGCCGACGTCGCAGGCCAGTACCCGCGGCCGAGCACCGAGTCCGGCCAGTTCGGCCACCAGTTCGCGCACACCGTCGGCCCGTTCGCCGCGGCGTGACACCAGAACGAGATCCCGCACACCGTGGGTCGCGACCAGGTGCCGGGCCACCAGCGCGCCCAACCCACCGGTCCCGCCGGTGATCAGCACCGTGCCTCGGCCCAGGGTGACGGCCGCGCCGGGCGCGTCGTCACGCCGGGCGAGCCGGGGCGCGACCAGCTCGCCGCCACGCGCCGCGAGCTGCGGCTCGTCGGTCGCGAGGGCCGCCGAGATCAGCTCGGGCCCGATGACCGCGTCGCTCTCGGCGTCCACCAGCACGATCCGGCCGGGATGCTCCGACTGTGCGCTGCGCAGCAGGCCCCAGAGCGCCGCGGCGGCCAGATCCGGATCCTCGGCGGGCAGTCCGGCGCCGTTACGGGTCACCGCGACCAGCCGGGTGTCGCCGGACTCGGGGAGGCGTAACCAGGACTGCACCGCCGCCAGCGCGGTGTTCACGCTCCGGCGCACCCGGTCGGCCTCGGTGCTGACGGCGTGCCCGGGACCGGACTCGGCGAACCACACCACGGCGTCGGGCTGCGCTCGGGTGTTCGCTCCCGGGGTGTCGGTATCTGCGGCCGCTACCAGCGCGGCCATATCCGAATAGTGTTCCTCGAAAGCGGATTCCGACGGTCCGCCGACCGCCGCCAGCCGCACCGCGCCGGACCCGGCGCCGGAAGCCACCGTGGCCCACCGCACGTCGTAGAGACGGTGGGGTCCGGCGGAGCGCGCGCTGCGCACCGTGTCGCTGTCGACCGGCCGCGCCCGCAGCGCATCGATCGTCAGCAGCAACGCGTCCGTATCGTCGCGGAGCTCTACCCGCGCCCCTTCGGCGCCCGTCCGCCGGATCAGCACGCGTGCCGCGCTCGCGCCACCGCGATACAACCGCACGCCGGTGAACGAGAACGGCAGCGGCGCCTGGTTGTCGGTGAAATCAGCGGACAATAGGTCGACGGCGGCGTGCAACGCGGCATCCAGCAGTGCGGGGTGCACGCCGAAGCGCGAAGCGTCCGAATCGGTCTCGCCGAGCCGCACCTCGGCCACGACGGAGTCGCCGCGGCGCACGAACCGGCGCACGCCCTGGAAGGCGGGTCCGTAGCCGAGACCGCGGGCGGCCAGTTGGTCGTAGAGCGCCGCTCCGGTGGTCGCGTCGTCGTCCTGGAACGGGTCGTCCGTATCAGCGGGCACCGCCGCGTTTCCCGTGTCGGGAGCGAGTACACCGCGGGCGTGCGTGGATCCGGCGGTCGGGTCGCCGACGGCCCGCGAGGCGATGACGAAGCGCCTGCGCCCGGCGTCGTCGGGCGATTCGACACTGATCTGGATATCTACTTCGGTTCCCTCGTCCAGCCGCAGCGGCGCCTCCAGGACCAGCTCGTCGATCGTCCCGGCATCCACTCGCGCGCAGGCTGCCAACGCGAACTCCACGAACGCGGTCCCGGGCAGCAGCACCGTGCCGAACACCGTGTGATCGGCCAGCCACGGCTGCGACGCCGTGGACAGGCGACCGGTGAACAGCCACTCGTCCGTACCGGCCAGGGCCAGCGCCGCGCCGAGCATCGGATGGTCCATCGCCGTCAGTCCGGCGCGGCCCACATCGCCGATGCCGTCGGTCGGCGGCAACCAGTACCGCTGACGCTGGAACGGGTAGGTCGGCAACGGGACCCGGCGCGCCGGCCGACCGGTGAACACCGGGCTCCAGTCCACGTCGGCGCCCGCGGCGTGGGCGGCGGCCAGGAACGCGGTGAACTGCCCGACCTCGTCCGCGCCGCGTCGTGCGGCGGCGACCACCGCGCAGCGGGCCTCGATATCGGGTTGTTCGGTCAGGCATTCGCGGGTCATCGCGGTCAGCACCGCGTCGGGACCGATCTCCAGGAATCGTCGCACCCCGCCGGCGGCCAGCGCCTGGACTCCCGGGGCGAACCGCACGGCCGCCCGGACCTGACGGACCCAGTACTCCGGATCGGTCAGCTCGTCAGCGGCCGGTGCGCCCGAAACGTTCGAGACGATCGGGATCGTCGGCTGCCGGTAGGTCACACCGCGGGCCACGGCACGGAACTCGGCCAGCATCGGTTCCATCCGCGCCGAATGGAAGGCATGGCTCACGCGCAGCCGGTTCGTCCGACGGCCATGAGCAGCGAAGATCCGCTCGACCTCGGCGACGGCGTCGGCGTCACCGGACAACACCACGGAAGCGGGCCCGTTCACGGCGGCCACGGACACCCGGCCCGCGTACCCGTCGAGCGCGGCCGACGCCTCCGCTTCCGGCGCCGCCACGGCCAGCATCGCGCCGCCGGCGGGCAGTGCGCCCATCAACCGCCCGCGCGCCGCCACCAGCGCACACGCGTCGGGCAGCGACCACACTCCGGCGACATACGCCGCCGCGAGCTCACCGATGGAATGGCCGAGCAGCACATCCGGTGTCAGGCCGAACGATTCGGCGAGCCGGTACAGCGCCACCTCGTAGGCGAACAGCGCGGGCTGGGTGTACTCGGTCCGATCCAGCGGGCCCGGCGCGCTGTCGCCGTCCGCCGCCTCGGCGCGGAGCAGGTCCCGCAGCGAACGTCCGAGCAGCGGATCGAATTCGGCGCAGACTCGGTCCAGCTCCGCCGCGAACACCGGGAACGTCGCGTACAGTTCCCGTCCCATCCCGGCGCGCTGCGCACCCTGGCCGGTGAACAGGAACGCCGTGCGTCCCGATCCGGCGCGGTCCTCGACCACACCGGGCGCGGAACGACCCTCGGCGAGTGCCGCCAGACCGGCCAGGAGTTCGCCACGGTCGCGACCGACGACCGCTCCGCGCCACTCCAGCCGGGCACGGGAGGTGAGCAGCGAGTGCGCGATATCCCGGGCGTCCGTTTCCGGGTCGTCCGCCATCCACTGTCGCAAGCGATCCGCCTGCGCCCGCAACGCCGCACCGGAACCGGCCGACAGTAGCAACGGGATGTGCTGCGGAGCAGCGTGATTCGACCCGGTCCCCGCCGTGGTAGCGGGCTCGGGCTCCCCTTCCGCGGCGGGCTCGGCGGGCGCTTCCTCGAGGACGACGTGGGCGTTGGTGCCGCTGGCGCCGAACGACGACACGCCCGCGCGCCGGACCCTGGCACCGGCGGGCCACGGCTCGCTGTCCCGCAGCAGCCGCACGGTGCCCGCGGACCAGTCCACATGGGGGGTGGGCGCGTCGATGTGCAGGGTCTTCGGCAGCATCTCGTGCCGCATGGCCTGCACCATCTTGATCACTCCGCCGACACCGGCCGCGGCCGAGGTGTGGCCGATATTGGATTTCAGCGATCCCAGACGCAGCGGCGCGTCGGCCTGCCGGGCGCCGTAGGCCGCGATCAGTGCCCTGGCTTCGATCGGATCGCCCAGCATCGTGCCCGTGCCGTGCGCCTCCACCGCGTCGACATCCGCGGGCTCCAGGCCCGCGTCGCGCAACGCCTGCCCGATCACGGCTTCCTGCGACCGGCCGTTCGGCGCGGTCAGTCCGTTGCTGGCGCCGTCCTGGTTGATCGCGCTGCCGCGCACGACCGCCAGGACGGTGTGCCCGAGCCGCCGTGCGTCGGAGAGCCGTTCGAGCACCAGCACGCCGAGTCCCTCGGAGAAACCCGTCCCGTCGGCCGCCGCCGCGAAGGCCCGGCACCGTCCGTCGGGTGAGAGGGCGCGCTGCCGCGCGAACGCGATGAGCAGCGACGGGTCCGACATCACGGTGACGCCGCCTGCCAGGGCCAGGGTGGCGTCACCGTTGCGCAGCGCTCGGCACGCGAGATGCAGGGCGACCAGCGATGACGAGCATGCCGTATCGATCGAGACGGCAGGACCTTCCAGCCCGAGGGTGTAGGCGATCCGGCCCGACAGCACACTGTTGGAAACACCCAGATAGGCGTGGCCTTCCGTTTCGGCCATGATATTCGGCGAGCCGACGCGGGGCCCGTAGTTCTGGTGGGCAACCCCGGCGAACACGCCGGTGTCGCTACCGCGCAGCGAGGCCGGGTCGATCCCGGCGTCTTCCAGCGCTTCCCACGCCGCCTCTAACATCAGGCGCTGCTGCGGGTCCATCGCGGCGGCCTCGCGCGGGCTGATGCCGAAGAAACCCGCGTCGAAATCGGCGACGGAATCGAGGAAACCGCCCTCCCGCGTGTAGACCGTGCCCGGCACGTCCGGGTCGGGATCGAACAATCGCTCCAGGTCCCAGCCACGGTCGGACGGATACACCCCGACGGCGTCCACGCCGGCGGCGGCGACGCGCCACAGGTCCTCGGGTGAACGGACGCCGCCGGGGTACCGGCAGGCCATACCGACGATGGCGATGGGCTCCCGTGTCCGATCGGTGAGTTCGCGCAGGTGTTGTTTGGTCTCGTAGAGCTCCTTCGCCGTCTTCTTGAGATAGCGGCGTAGCTCGTCGGTGTCGGCCATCGGTGGGGCTCCTGATCGTGCGAGGTCAGCTGAGGTTGTCGATGAACTCGAAGAGTTCGTGATCGTCCGCGGTGTCCAGGTGGTCGGCGTCGCCGCCCGGATCGGCGGCGCCGGCGTCCCTGCCTTCGAGTTCACGCAGCAGGGCGGACAATGTGGTCGCCAGGGACGACCGGTCGGCGGCGGAGAGGTCGGCGGAGGCGAGACTGTGGGCCAGGGCTTCGACTTCGGCGGCGAGCCGTTTCGCCGGGTCCTCCACCGGAGCGATCTCCTGGCGGAGATAGCCCGCCAGGTCCCTCGGAGTCGGGTAGTCGAACATCGCCGTCGCGGGCACCTGGACGCCCGCGGCCGATTTCAACCGGTTGCGGAATTCCATGACACCGAGTGAGTCGAATCCGATGTCGCTGAAGGGTTTGTCGGCGGCGATGGTCTCGGCGTCGCTCCCGAGAACCGCCGCGGCTTCGGCGCGGATCAGATCGAGGACGACCCGGTCCTGCTCGGCGGTCGACAGGCCCGCAAGGCGGTGCACCGGTTGCGGCGATCCACCCACCACGGTCTCGGCTCGGCGCCGGTCGGGTCCGACCAGGTCGCGCATGATCGGCCGCGGGTCGTGATCGGCGCTCTCCGTGAGCGCGGACCGGTCGATGCGGGCCGCCACGAACGCGGCCCTGCTACCGGACAGCGCGGCGTCGAACAGCGCCATCCCCTCGCGCTCGCCCAACGGCGGGAAACCCTCCCGCCGCAAACGGGCGAAGTCGGCGTCAGCGAGTGTCCGCGTCATGCCGGTGCTCTGCTGCCACGGCCCCCACGCGATCGACGTCGCGGGCAGGCCGTTCACCCGCCGGTGTTGTGCCAGCGCGTCCAGGAACACATTCGCCGCCGCGTAATTCGCCTGCCCCGCATTACCGATCACACCCGCGACCGACGAATACAACACGAACATCGACAAATCCAGATGCCGCGTCGCCTCGTGCAGATTCCACGCCGCATCCACCTTCGGCCGCAACACCTCCGCGACCCGCTCCGCCGTCATGTTCTCCAGCAGCGCGTCGGCCAGCACCCCGGCCGCGTGCACGACACCGGTCAACCGATGCTCCGGCGGGATCGCCGCCAGTACCGCATCCAACGAATCCCGGTCCGCCGCATCGCAAGCGACCACGTCCACGTGCGCGCCGAGAGCGACGAGCTCGTCACGCAACTTCCCCGCACCCGGTGTATCCGGGCCGCGTCGGCTCGCCAGCACCAGCCTGCGCACCCCGTACTCGGTGACCAGATGCCGAGCCGCCAACGCACCCAACCCACCGGTACCACCGGTGATCAACACCGTCCCCTCAGGCCGCAACGGCGCGGGCACCGTCAGCACGTTCTTGCCGATATGCCGAGCCTGGCTCATGAATCGCAATGCCTCGGGCACATCCCGGATGTCCCATGCGGTGAGCGGAGACGCAGTGAGGACACCCGCCTCGAACAGATCGACGATGCGGGTCAAGATCTCGTGGAGCCGATCGGGCGCCAGGTCCATGAGCATGAAACCGGTGTAGGCGACTCCGGGATGTTCGGCGGCTACCTGTGCCGGATCACGCCGATCCAGCATCCCCATCTCCACGAACCGGCCACCGGGCCCCAGCAACCGCAACGAGGCGTCCACGAACTCACCCGCCAACGAATCCAATACCACATCCACACCACCCAGCCCCGCACGGAACTTCCCCTCGAAATCGAGCGACCGCGAATCACCGATCTCCTCCTCACCAAAACCCAACCCCCG
>NZ_JBFAXY010000041.1:0-58574 GCF_040681035.1 Nocardia sp. NPDC051911 | reverse complement strand
GTGTCAGATACTTATTCCGCAGCTCCTCGATCGCGGCGACGAAGTCGCCAGCGGCGGTCGCTCGGACGCGAGCCATGAGGGGGCCGCGAACACGCAGCGCCGCAGGCGCTGCAAAATGAACATTGTGCGCATCTTCTTGGCCGGTGCGACCGGCGTTATCGGAGTCCGCTTGCTTCCGCTGTTGATCGAGGCGGGGCACGAGGTCGCGGGGATGACCCGATCGGCGGGGAAGGCCGATCCTTTGCGGGCGCTGGGGGCCGAGCCGGTGGTGTGCGATGTGTACGACGCCGACGCCCTGTCCGCCGCCGTGGTCGGGTTCGGGCCCGACATGGTGATGCATCAGCTCACGGACCTGCCGGACGACGCGGCGCTGCTGCCGGAGCGGGCCGAGGCGAACGCGCGCATCCGTACCGAGGGCACCCGTAACTTGATCGCCGCCGCGCGGGCGGCCGGGGCGAAACGCTTTCTCGCCCAGAGTATCGCGTGGGAGCCGCCCGCGGGCCGGGGCGCGGTGATCCAGGAGCACGAAGCGGCTGTGCTGGACTTCGACGGCGTGGTGGTGAAGTACGGCCAGTTCTACGGTCCTGGCACCTACTACGAGACCGAGCTGCCCGCGCACCCGCGCGTGCATGTCGACGATGCCGCGGAGCGGACCATTCCGCTGCTGGATGCCTCGAGCGGTGTGGTGATCATCGCCGACGCGTCCTGACCGGCGGTCAGGACGCGCAGGGGCCGGTGTCGACCGGGCGGTCGGAGCGCCACCCGTGGTCGAGCCGGTCGAGGACTTCCGGCAGGCTCGTGGCGAATCCGACATTGCTGTTGTTCTCGTCGACACCGAACACGATGCCCAGCACCCGGCCGTCGCGGTCGACCAGTGGCCCGCCGGAATTGCCGTGCTGGATCGAACCGTCCAAGGTGTAGATCTCGCGTTCCCCGACACCGGTGCGGTAGATGTCGCGCACCTGGCGTTCGGCCCGGCCGCGCACCCGCGTGGCGGACGCGGTGTAGGACCCGCCCCTGGGGTAGCCGAGCGCGATCGCGTCGTCGCCGGGATCGGCCGGTTCGGGCGCGACGGTCAGGGCGGGCGCGGTGAGCCCGGGGACGGCGAGCACCGCGATGTCCATGGTCGGATCGAACCGCACCACAGTCGCGGTGAGCGATCCGGCCGCGGTGTCGACGGAGACTTTGCTGGAGCCCGCGACGACGTGCGCGTTGGTCAGCACGCGCTCCGGCGCGATGACGAATCCGGAGCCGGACTGGCGCACGCCGCAGGTCGGCGCGAGATCCTGGACGCGAAGCACACTCTGGCGCAGTGCGGCGGGCATCGGTCCCGCGACGATGCCCGGATCGGGCGGCGCGAGCGGGCGGCCGAGCCCGGCGTCCACGATCGGTCCGGTGAGCACCTCCGACAGTCCGGACAGCCAGAACGGCGCGACGTCGTCGACGGTCCGCACGGTCGTCGAATCACGCACCAGGGCGGACGATTCCAGCGGTGCGGCGAACAGCCACACCACCAGCGGCACCGCGAGCGCGTAGCCGAGACATCCGCAGACGGCGTCGGCGCGTTGCGCGACGGGATCGGACACCGTCGCGCGGGCGGCTCGTCCGGCCCGGTGCCCGGCGACCGCGCCGAACGCGACCAACCCGGCGACCACCGTCAGCGCGAGCAGGAGCCGCACGGCGCCGGGAGCCAGCTGACCGAACACCGTGGCCGAGAGCGCCGCGCCGAGAATCGCTCCTGCCAAGGCGCCCGCGAAACCGGGCAGCCCCACGATCGCGCCGCGACGCCAGCCGAGCACCGCGGCCACCACGACGGTGGTGAGCACGGCGAGATCCAGCCAGTTCGGCAAGGTCAACGCCATACTCCCGTCGCTGCTGGTGGACAACGGCGACGGATTCGTCGTCGGCCGCCCCGTCGCCATCCGGCTGTGTCACGGCCGACGAGTCGGCAACGGTCGAGCCGCTAATCTAATCAGCGATTCGAGCTGCGGCAACCACGCCGCGCTAGGCCGTCGGCTGGGTGGCCAGCGCTCGCCGGGCATACGCGCGCACGTCGGCATCGGTGTCATCGATCGCGGCGCGCAGCGCGTCGTGCGCGGCGGGCAGGTCCGGCCACGCCGACAGCGACAGCACCGCCGCCTTGCGGACGTCGAGATGCGGATCGTGCAGTGCCGCAGCCAGGATCGGCACCGCGAGGTCCGGGTCGGCACCCGCGAGCCCGCGCGCCGCGCCCACCCGGATCTGCCAGGCCGAGTGACGCAGGGCGCCCGCCAGCGCGGTGACGTCGGCCGGCTCGGCGCCCAGCTGCGCGAACGCGGTCAGGGCCGCGGCGCGGACCAGCGGGTCTTGGTCGTCGGCGAGGCGGCGGATCACCTCGGCCCCGCCGTCGCCGATGGCGGCCAAGCCTTGGGCGACCGCGATCCGCACTTCCCGGTTGCCGTCGGCGGCCAGGGTGGCGACGCCGTCCCGATCGTTCAGCGAGACCAGCGCGCGGACCGCCTCGATGCGGACGCGATGATCCTCGTCCGCCAACGCCGCGCGGTAGTGCGCGGGTTCGCCTGCCCGCAGGGCGCGCAACAGATCGATCACCGTGGACCGCACGACGGGGTCGGCCGAGCCGAGCCGGTCGGAAAGTCCTGCCGCCGAGGGCAACACCTCGACGAGTTCGCGCAGGCTGGCCGCGGCGGCGCGCCGGACCGAGGCCGCCGTGTCGTCCAGCGCGTCGCCGAGGGCGGTCGCGAAGTCCTCCGGGGTGTGCTCGGTCAGCACCGAGATCGCCGCGGCCCGCACGCCCGCGTCGGCATCGGTCAGATAGCTGGACAATTGCTCCACGGTGGGCTCGTCGAGCGCGAGCAGCGCGACGATCCGGGGAGACGGGGGAGTGGCGGGCTGCGCCGGCGAACCGGCCGCGGTGCGATCGTGCTCAGCGCCGCCGCCGGTGTGCGGCGCACGGCCGACGACCTGGTGCGGCTGGTGCACCGGCACCACCTCGGCATCGGCCGAGGGCAGGTCGTCGAGCCCGGGCACCGGAACCAGGTACGGCGCCACCGGCCGCTTCAGGAACGCCATGGTTCCGTCGGGGTTCTTGCGCAGGTTGAGGTGGTATCGCCATTCGACATCGTCGCGTTCGGGTAGGTCGGCGCGCTCGTGGTAGAGGCCCCAACGGGATTCGGTCCTGGTCAGTGAGCTGCGGGCGGCCATCTCGGCGCAATCTCGGATGAACGACACCTCCGCCGCGCGCATCAGCTCGTGCGGGGTGCGCGCGCCGATGCCCTCGACCTCCCCGCGCATCCGGTCGAAGGTCTCCACCGCGATGGCCAGCTTGGTCGCCGTCTTGGGCGGCGCGACATAGTCGTTCACGAAACGTCGCAGCTTGTATTCCACCTGCGGTTGCGGCGGCCCCTCCGGCTGGCGCAGCGGCCGGTAGATCAGCTCATGGGCGGCGGCCAGCTGGTCCTCGGGCAACTCGGCGGGCGCGGCGACCTCGTCCAGGGTGGACGCGGCGTGCGCACCGGCGAGATCGCCGAAGACGAACGCGCCGATCATGTAGTTGTGCGGCACGCACGCCAGATCGCCCGCCGCGTACAAGCCGGGCACCGTGGTGCGCGCGTGCTCGTCGACCCACACGCCGGAGGCGGAATGGCCACTGCACAAACCGATTTCGGAGATGTGCATCTCGATGTCGTGGGTGCGATAGTCGTGGCCGCGGTTGGCGTGGAAGGTGCCTCGGGTGGGTCGCTCGGTGGTGTGCAGGATTCCTTCGAGCGTGCTCAGCGTCTCGTCGGGCAGGTGCGACACCTTCAGGTAGATGGGACCGCGCGCGGATTCGATCTCGCGCTTGACCTCGGCCATCATCTGGCCGGACCAGTAGTCGGAGTCGACGAAGCGTTCGCCTTCGGCGTTGACCTGGTAGCCGCCGAACGGATTGGCGACGTAGGCGCAGGCCGGGCCGTTGTAGTCCTTGATCAGCGGGTTGATCTGGAAGCATTCGATGCCGCTGAGTTCGGCCCCGGCGTGGTAGGCCATCGAGTAGCCGTCGCCCGCGTTGGTCGGGTTCTCGTAGGTGCCGTACAGGTATCCGCTGGCGGGCAGCCCGAGCCTGCCGCACGGCCCGGTGGCCAGGATCACGGCTTTCGCACCGACGGCAACGAATTCGCCGGTGCGGGTGTGCAGGGCGGCGGCGCCGACGGCGCGTCCGTTGTCGGTGAGCACGCGCACCGGCATGAGCCGGTTCTCGATGCGGATCTTCTCGCGCATCTTGCGCTGGCGCAGGACGCGATACAGCGCTTTCTTGACATCCTTGCCCTCGGGCATCGGCAGCACGTACGAGCCGGACCGGTGCACTCGGCGCACGGCGTACTCGCCGTACTCGTCCTTCTCGAACTTCACGCCGTAGCGTTCCAGCCGCTGCACCATGGCGAAGCCGCGCGTCGCGGTCTGGTAGATCGTGCGCTGGTCGACGATGCCGTCGTTGGCGCGGGTGATCTCGGCGACGTAGTCCTCCGGCTCGGCCTTGCCCGGGATCACGGCGTTGTTCACGCCGTCCATGCCCATGGCCAGCGCGCCGGAGTGCCGCACGTGCGCCTTCTCCAGCAGCAGCACGTTCGCGCCCTGCTCGGCGGCGGTGAGCGCGGCCATCGTGCCCGCCGTGCCGCCGCCGATGACGAGCACGTCGCAGTCCAGCCGAATCCGTTCCGATAGCGGCGGAATGTTCACAGTTTCTCCAGGATCTCGGCCTTCGTCGCGGCCCGGTCGATCGCGTCCCTCGGGCTGGGCACCGGCACCAGCGCCCGCAGCGTGCCGCCGCCGAGCACGGCGATGCGGTCGCCGAGCAGCAGGGCCTCGTCGAGGTCGTGGGTGACGAAGACGATGGTGGTGGGGTGGGCGCGCCAGGTCTGGATCAGCAGGCGCTGCATGGTTTCCCTGGTCTGGGTGTCCAGTGCGCCGAAGGGCTCGTCCATCAGCACGGCGCGCGGCGCGGCGGCCAGGCTGCGCGCGAGCTGGACGCGCTGGCGCATGCCGCCGGACAGGTCGCGCGGCAGGTAGTCGGCGTAGCCGGTGAGCCCGACCTCGTCCACCCAGTGCAGGGCGGTGGCCCGCCGCTGGGCTCGCGGTGTGCCGCGCAGGCGCAAGGCGAGTTCGATGTTCTGCCGCACGGTGCGCCACGGCAGCAGGGCGTCGTCCTGGAACACCAAGGCACGGTCGGCCGCGGGCCCGGTGACGTGGTCGCCGTCGGCCAGGATGGCTCCGTCCTCCGGCCTCCGCAGTCCGGCGACCGCGCGCAGCAACGTCGACTTGCCGCAGCCGGATTTGCCGACCACGACGAGAATTTCGCCCGGCGCGATGGACAGGTTCAGCCCGTCGAGCACCGGCTCGCCGCTATAGGCGATGCGGACACCGCTGAGACTCAAGGCCATTCCGGTCGATGCCGGTGCGTCGATCACTGTGGTCATGCTTCGACCTCCCTGGGCAGCCAGCGGGTTATGCGGCGGCCGGCCAGCTCGACCAGCCCCGATGTCGCGAAACCGAGGACGCCGATGGTGATCATGCCGACGAACACCGCCGGATAGTCCACGATGGTGTAGGCCTGCCAGGTGCGGTAGCCGACGCCGAGGCGTCCGGAGATCATCTCCGCGGAGATGAGACAGATCCACGCCACGCCGACGCCGACGGACAGCCCGCTGAAGACGCCGGGCAGGATGCCGGGGAACACCACGCGGGTGAGCACGTCCAGCCGGGACGCGCCCAGCGTGCGCACCGCGTCCTCCCAGATCGTGGGCAGTGCGCGCACCGCGTGCCTGGTGCTGACCAGCACCGGGAACAGCGACGCGGTGAACGTGATGAACACGATGCCGGACTCGTCGTTGGGGAACAGCAGGATCGCGACCGGCACCAGGGCGATGGCCGGGATCGGGCGGACGAGTTCGGCCAGCGGGCCGAAGGTGTCGGCGAGCAGCCGCGACCGGCCCAGTCCGATGCCCGCGATCACGCCGATGACCGCGGCCAGCCCGAAGCCGGTGACGATCCGGATCAGCGACTGCGCGATGTCCAGGTAGTACTGGTCGGAGCGCAACTGCGTGCCGAATTCGGCGACGATCTCGGTGACGGTCGGCAGCGTGTCGAACCGCAGGCCCGCCGCCCGCACGTTGTTGACCGTGAGCAGCTGCCACAGTCCGACCGCGGCGGCGACCGAGCCCACCCGCAGCAGGCGCGAGCGCCAGGCCGATCGCAACGCCGGCGTGGCCGCCGATCGGGTGGCGGCGGGTTCGGCCGCGGCCCGCACTGCCGGTGCGGCCAGTTCGCTGGTCATCCGCGTACTTCCGTGACGGCCTGGTCGTAGCCGACCGGCGTGGCGGACGGGTGCGCCTGCCGGTAGCGCTGCGCGGCCGCGGTGGTGGTGAAGGGCAGGTAGGCGGCGCCGTCGCGCAACCAGATCGACTTGTCGGCGAACCAGCGGGTGCCGAGTTCGGTGTCCGGGACGTAGGCGGCGCGGATCGTCCGGCCCTGCGCTTTCGCGGCCTGGACAGCGCGCAGCAGGCAGGTCGGGTCCGCGGCCGGTTGCGGCTTCGCCGCGCCGTCCACCCACAGTTCGCCGGCCAGCGCGGGGTTCTCCGCCGCTTTGCCGCAGATCGGGTCGGCGCCGGTGACCCGGGTCGGGTTGGCGGTGGCGGCCAGGTCGCGGTCGTAGTCGCCGCGTCCGGTCTCCGTGTACGCCTTGCGCAGCGGCCCGTCGTCGACGAACCGATCGATGTCGAGGTCGGCGAAGTCGCCGATCGACTTCAGGTAGGCCACATCACCTTTGAGCGCGTTGACCAGGCTCGACTTGAGCGTGGTGTCGAAACTCGTTCCGCCGGGACCGTTGTAGAGGTACACCACCTCCTGCGGCAGCCCGGACCCGTCGGCGACGATCTCGGCGGCTTCGAACGGCTTCTCCTGCAGGAATTGGGTGGCATCCAACTGCGCGGCCAGGAACGCCTGCAGGACCTCAGGGTGATCGGCGGCGTACGCGCGTCGGGCCACCACGCCGTGGAAGGTCGGCACGCCGAGTTCTGCGCCGTCGTAGAGCAGCTTGGCCTTGTTCTGGAAGACGACCAGACCGGGCCACGCGACGAATTGGGACAGCGCGCCCACTTGGTGGGATTCCAGGGCGGTCGCGCCGACCTGCGGCTGCTGGTTGAGCACTTCAACGCCCTTGGCCGGATCGATGCCCGCCCGGGACAGCGCCTGCACCAGCGTACCGTGCCCGGCCGAGCCCACGCTGGCCGAGATCTTCTGGCCCGCCAGGTCGCCGATGCCGGTGGCCGCCGAATCGTTCGGTACGACGACCATGTTCAGCGCGCCCTTGGGGTTGTACCCGGTGACCGACACCAGTTCGGTCCGCGCGCGCTCGTTGACCTGGGTGCGAGAGCCGTTGATCAGCAACGGGTAGTCGCCCATGGAGCCGATGTCGATCTTCTCGGCCACCATCTGCGCGGTGATCGGCGCGCCGGTGTCGTAGTCCTGCCACTCGACCTGGTACTTCGTCCCACCGTTGTCGGTGATCTTCTGTAGCCGCTGCTCGAGGTAGCCCTGCGCGCGCAGCAAGGTGCCCGCGGTGACGGTGTTGATGGTCTTGGACTGGTAGCCGACGACCACCTTGACGGTGCCGGCGGGGGTGTCGTCGGACTGCTCCAGCGAGCACCCGGTCAACGCGAGCGCGGCGGCGAGCAGGACGGGGGCGAGTTTCACTTTCATCGGTCTTCCAGATCAGCGGAGCAGGTAGGGCATGTTGACGGTGACGGCGCCGGTGGGGCAGCGGGCCGCGCAGGGACCGCAGTACCAGCACTCGTCCACGTGCATGAAGGCTTTGCCGTTCTCGGGGTTGATGGCCAGCGAGTCGAGCGGGCAGATCTCGACGCACAGCGTGCACCCCTGGATGCACAGCGACTCGTCGATGGTGACGGGGATGTCGGCGCGCTGGTTGACGAGTGCCATCTAGAGGACCTTCCATTCGGGTGTGCTGCGGGTCAGGCTGCCGCGCATGGTGATGCGGTCACCGCGCATGCGGATGTACTCCAGATCGACCGGACGGCCGTCGTCGAGCCGGGTCAGTCGTTCCAGCATCAGCAGCGGCGCGCCGCCGGGGACGTCGAGGGTGGAGGCGGTGTGCGGGTCGGCGGGCACCGCTTCCAGGGCGAGGTCGGCCGAGCCGAGCGACTGGCCGCTGATGCGTTCCAGCAGCACGAAGACGTCGGTGTGCTCGAGGTCGTGGCCGAGCACCTCGGTGCCGATGTCGGGCACGAGGTAGGTGAGGTCGAGGCTCAGCGGCAGATCCGCCAGGTAGCGCAGGCGCTCCAGATAGACCACGCGCTCGCCGGGCGCGAGACCGAGCCTGCGCGCGACGGCGGGCGGCGCGGCGACGTGCATCGCCGCGCGCACCTCGTTGCGCACGGTGCCGTGGCCCTTGAAGGTCTCCTGCAGCCCGAGCAGAGCGTCGAGCCCGTGGTCGTACTTGCGGGTGGCCACCCGGGTGCCCACTTTCGGCGCCCGGTCGATCAAGCCCTCGTCCTTCAACAGCGCCAAGGCGTCGCGCACGGTGTTGCGGGAGGCGCCGTACTCGGCGGCGAGTTCCTGTTCGCTCGGCAGCGCGTTCTCGAACGCGCCCGCGTGCAACTGGTGGCGCAAGATGTCGGCCACCCGCCGCGCTTGATCGGCGCGCAACTGCCGCACCGGCGTGGGTTCCGCTGCCACCGTCTCCGCCTTTCTATCGCTGACCTGCACGAATAGCGACGATAGTGTGGTTGTGGTCGCGCGCTTTCCCGCGTCGCCGCCGGGAGAAATCAGAGGATGTTATTGCGCCGGGAGCCTCGCGGCCCGACCTGGCGATATGCGCGGCCGTACGGCTAATACGCCACGTCGGGTTACGGCGGCCGAATTCGGATCACAGCGATTCGAAAGCGAGGTCCCGCGGGCCGCGTCGCGCGAATCTACGGTCGCGGACCGTAGGTATTGAGGAACAGCGCCGGCCCGGCGCCGAAGAAGCCCGCGCGATCCAGAGCGAGCAGGGCCGCGAGCGCTTTGGCGGTGTAGACGGTCTCCAGGTGCAGCCCGGCGCGTTCGGCGCGCTGTGCGGCATCCACGGCGGCGGGCGTGGTGTGGCCGTAGCCGGGGCCGAGCCATTCGATGGTCAGCGTGAGGTCCTCCGGCCGCAGCCCGGTCGGCGCGAAGCGCGCTCCGCGGGCGCGGAGCAGACGCTCGGTCCGTCCGGCGAGCCGGACGATGTGCTTCGCGTCGAGGGGGAGCGTGTCGTTGACGACGACTCCGACCACGCGCGTGCGCAGTCCGGCCAGGCGCAGGCCGAGTGCGAGGCCCGCGGCGGTGCCGCCGGATCCGACCGCGGTGACGATGTGCCCCGGCTCGGGCAGCTCACCCGCCGCGATCTGTGCCGCGAGTTCGCACGCCACCTCGACGTAACCCAAGGCTCCGACCGGCGACGATCCGCCCGCAGGCAGGAAGTACGGACGCGTGCCGCCCCGCACGCGTCGCAGATACAGCCAGGGCGCCGCGAGGATCGTGCGCAGTTTGGTGTGCGTGAAATGCAGAGCGGCGCCTGATTTCTCCAGCCGCCGCAGTTGCGCGCGCACGTGGTCGTCGACCGGCTGGTCCACCAAGGCGAGCTCGGTATCGATGCCCTGGGCACGGCCGTACAGGGCGGTGGCGAGCCCCCAGTTTGTTCCGGTGCCGCCAACGGTGAGGATGGTGCGCGCGCCCCGTCGCCGTGCCTCCGGCAGCAGCCACTCCAGCTTGCGGACCTTGTTGCCGCCCCATTCGCCGTCGCCGTATCCGCTTTCGTCCTTGCACCACAGCTGGGCCGTGGTGCCGAGGTCGCACCGGCGGACGGGCGTCGGAGCGGTGCCGAGGCGGACGAACGGCAAGGTGTCGGCCACCTCGGGAAAACGCTGGTGCAGCAGTGCCCCGGTCACGGTGTGATCGCGTCGGGGATGCCCAGCAGCGCCGCCTGGACCTCGTGCAGCCGGTCGATGTCGCCGCGAATGCCCGCGACGTTGTCGTTGTACAGGAACGCCTCACCGAGCCGGACGAGCGCGTAGGCCAGCAGCGCGGGTTCCAGCGGCGGATCGTATCCGTCCTCTTCGGCGGCGCGCGCGATCAACTCCTGGACGGTGCCCACGACCAGCGGCTGTACCGGCCCGTCGCTCGCGGTGAGGATGCGCAGGCCGGACAGCGGCTCGTTCTCGAAGTAGCGCCGGAACGGCTCGTTGTCGGTCATCCAGCGGTTGACCCGGTAGAGCACGTCCAAGATGCGCCGCGCGCCGGTGGAGCGGCGACGGGCGTCGGCGCGGGTGAGCAGCGCCTCGAACTCGCCGGCCAGAACGGCACCGAGCACTCCGTCGCGGGAGCCGAACCAGCGGTAGACCGAGGCGCGGCTGAGTCCGAGCTGCCCGGCGATCGCCTGGATGTCCACGCGCTCGCCGGACAGGAACGCCCTGCGAGCATGCTCGATGACCTGTTCCCTGGTCGCGGAGGCCGGGCGGCCGGGAGGACGGGTGGTCCGCTGACTGGAATCGATCACCGCGGAATGGTACATCTTTTAGAACATGTATCGAAACGCGCCGTGCTCAGAACCACTCGTCCCGCATCTGCAAGGTGGTCGTATCCAAGGTGGCGAGCAGATCCAGCGCCGGTGCGGTCTTGGGTAATTCGAAACGATAGAAGAACCGGGCCGCGTGCCGCTTGCCATCGTAGAAATCACCGGATCGGTCCGCGGTGGCGAGGAACTGCTCCAGCCAGATCCAGGCCAGTACGGTGTGCCCGAACGCTTCCAGGTACACCGAGCTGTTGGCCAGCGCGGCTTCGATGTCGCCGGAGGCGAACAGTCCCGCGGTCACCTCGACCAGACGCCGCCACGCCGAATCGAGTTGAGCGGCAAGCTCGGCGGCCTCGCCGCCGGCCGCGCGCGCGGCGGTGATGGTCGCGTCCACCCGGGCCCCGAGCGCGAGCAGGCTCGCGCCACCCTGCTGGGTCACCTTGCGTCCCAGCAGGTCCAGGCCTTGGATGCCGTGCGTGCCCTCGTGGATCGGGTTGAGCCGGTTGTCCCGGTAGTGCTGCTCGACGTTGTATTCGCGGGTATAGCCGTAGCCGCCGAGTACCTGGATGGCGAGGCTGTTGGCCTCGAGGCACCACTGCGAAGGCCAGCTCTTGGCGATCGGGGTCAGGATGTCCAGCAGCAGGGTGACCGCGCGGCGTTCGTCCTCGGATTCGGCGGTGCGCTGCTCGTCGACCAACTGCGCGCAGTAGAGCACCAGCGCCAACGCGCCTTCGGCATAGGACTTCTGGGCCAGCAGCATCCGCTTCACGTCGGCGTGCTCGATGATCGGCCGCTGCGGCGCGGACGGGTCGGCGGGGAGCTTGGCCCGGCCCTGGGTGCGCGTGCGGGCGTAGTCGAGCGACTCGAGGTATCCGGTGTAGCCGAGGGCGGTGGCGACCAGGCCGACGCCGATGCGCGCCTCGTTCATCATGTGGAACATGTAGGTCAGTCCGCGTTGCGGCTCGCCGACCAGGTAGCCGATCGCGCCGGGCGCGCCACCGGGCGTCCAGCGGCCCTCGCCGAAGTTCAGCACGGTGTTGACCGTGCCGCGGTAGCCCATCTTGTGGTTGAGCCCGGCCAGAGCGACGTCGTTGCGCTCACCGATCGCGCCGTCGTCGCCGACCAGGAACCGGGGCACCACGAACAGCGAGATGCCCTTCGTGCCCGCGGGGCCGCCGGGGATCTTGGCCAGCACCAGGTGCACGATGTTCTCGCCGAGTTCGTGATCGCCGCCCGAGATCCACATCTTGGTGCCGAACAGGCGATACGTGCCGTCGCCCTGCGGTTCGGCGCGGGTGACGATGTCGGCGAGCGAGGAACCGGCCTGCGGCTCCGACAGGCACATGGTGCCGAAGAAGCGGCCCGCGAGCATGGGCTTCACGAACTTCTCGACGTGTTCCGGGCCGTGGGCGAGAAGCAGATTCGCGTTGGCCACCGTGAGGAACGGGTAGCCCGCGGTACCCGGGTTGGCCGCCTGGAACCAGGCGTAACTCGCCTGCGCGACGGTCGCGGGCAGCTGGGCGCCGCCCAGTTCGTAATCCATTGCGGCCGAAGGCAGACCGGCCTTCGCGAAGGCGGCCAGCGCCTGGCCGACCTCCGGGATGATGGTCACGCGCTCGCCGTCGAAGGTGGGTTCGTTGGCGTCGTTGAGCTTGTTGTGCGGCGCGAAATACTTGGTGGCCAGCTGCTCGCTGAGCTCGAGCACGGCGTCGAAGGTCTCCCGCGAGTGCTCGGCGTACCGCTCGCGTTTGGTGAGCGCTTCGACGTCCAGCCACTCGTAGAGCAGGAACTCGAGATCGCGCCGGGACAACAAGGTCGACCGCATCAGCCAGTCCTTTCGAGACATGTTCGACTTATTGTATCTTACGGGCCAGTGTGCGGGTGCGGGACCGGTAGTCCCTGCCGAATGCGTATCCGGGTGCGCCGCCGGACCGGCTGTCGTGGACGATGTCCTCCCCGACGCTCCCACCAGGCTGGTCGTCCTCCAGTTCGGTCGTCCGCCGGTGGTCATCATCCGCAGCCGAGCAATCCGCGTTCTCGCGCGATCGCGGCCGCCTCGGTGCGGCTGGACGCTCCGAGCTTGGTGAGGATCCGCGAGACATGCACACCCGCGGTATTGGCGCTGATGAACAACTCGGCCGCGATCTGCCGGTTGCTCGCGCCCGTAGCCACCAGGCGTAGGACGTCGAGTTCGCGCGGGGTCAGGCCCGAGATGCTCGCTGGCCGGGCCGTGGCGGGCCGGTTCCCGGCTTCGGCGAGCTCGATGCCGGCGCGGTCGGCCAGCTGTCTGGCTTGCTCGGCAAGCGGCGCCGCCGCCAACTCGTCCGCAAGCCCGAGGACCGACCGCAGTGCGTCGCGTGCCGCCGCGCGATCACCCGCGGCCAATTCCGCTCGCCCGGTTTCGAGCAGGGCGCGCGCCAGCTCGTACGGCCGACCCAGGGCTTGCCAGGAGGAAACCGCCGCGGCCCAGTCGGCGGGACGGCCGCTGCGCACCGCGTGGCAGGAAGTCCGGTACGCGGCGTCGACCGCGGTGGTCACCGGCAGCCTCGCGAGAGCGGAGTCGAGAACCATCGGCGCGCAGCGGGTTCGGGCGATCGCCTCGGCCAGTGCCCATGCCTCGTGCGGGTGCGCGAGCAGATCGTCCGCGGTCAGCGTCGCGGCGCCGATCTCGGCGGCACGCTGCGGATTCCCCGCCGCGTGCGCGATCTCGGTCTGCACGGTGTGCAGCTGGATTTGATATTGCCTGGCCCAGCGCCGATTCCCGAGCAACGGCTGTGCGCTCGCCGCGCTCGCCGCCGCGGCCTGGTCGTCTCCACGCGCCAGCACGATCCGCGCGTGACACAGCAGCAGCGCGGCGGTGCTCAACGGGGGCAACTGCTCGGTGAGCGACTCATCGATCAGATCGAGAGCCTCGTTCCAACGACCCAGCGCGGTGAGCGCTTGCGCCCACTTGACCAGCAGGATCGGCGCGGCCTCGGCGAACCGGTAGCTCTCGTGCGCGGCGCGCAACCCCTGCTGGATCGCCGCGATGGCCGCCTCGTCGGCGCCCGCCGACACCAGCAGCGCCGTCTCCCACAGCACCACGGTCAGCAAGGTGCCCGGATTTCCCGCAGCATCAGCGGCGGCATGCGCCTGCTCGAAATGGGTCATGGCGACGTCGGGACGGCTCGCGGCGGCCAGCCCGAGATAGGCGTGGGCACGCGCGGCCAGCGACGCGGCGCTCCGGTCCTCGCGAAGGACGCTCGAATGCCGCCGGTGCCTCGCGGCGTCCGCACCAGCCGTGTCCTCTGCTTCGACGCCCCCGCCCGGGTTCGTTGCGACCGCGCCCGGCGCGCGGAGCGACGATGCCGTGACCGGCGAGGTGTCGTCGACGGGCGGGTCACCACGTAACTGTTCGGCTACCTCGACGGCGGCGCGCGCGTCGTTCTCGGCCGCTGTCGCACCGCTGAACACCCGCACCGCCGCGAGTTCGGCGAGGATTTCACCGCGCAGTAGGGTCGGCCGGTCCGAAGGAAGATAGGTCAGCGCCGCGAGCAGGTCGTCTTCGCCGCCGCCGCTGCTCTGATTGCGCAGTCCGGCGCGGTAGTAATGCAGGCGCGCGGCACGCTCCGGGGCGATCCGCGCATCGGTGGCGGCCAGCGCCTCGTCGGCCGCCGCGATGCCGCGCTCGACTACACCGCCGCGATGACACGCGGCCACGACCGCTGCCAAGACGTCGAGCCGATCGGCGTCCAACCGATGTGCCGCTTCCGGTACGCGGTCCCACAAACCGAGCACCCGGTCCAGGTGGTGCACCTGATCGCGATGCGCGCTCACCCTTTCCGCCTCCGCTGCGGCGTCCCACGCGGCTTCGAACGCCAGCGGCAGCTCTCCGGCGGCATGCGCGTGGTAGGCCAGTTCGGCGGCCGGGCATCGGTCCGCGCCCGGCTTCCTTCGCCGGGTAGCCAGGGCTTGGGAAAGTCTGCTGTGCATCGCTTGCCGCTCAGCCGGCAGGAGGTCTTCGTAGACGGCGTCGCGGATGAGAACGTGCCGGAACTGGTAGCCGGTGTCGGTGGAAACCAGGAGCCGCTGGTCGACCAGCTGACGCAGTGCTGTGGCGAGCGCGCCCTCGGGGAGATCGGAGGCGGCCGCCAGCAGGGTGTGCCGGACCGGTGACCCGGCCACCGCCGCGAGCCGCAGCACCGACGCGGCCTGATCGGACAGGTCGGACAGGTGATCGAGCAACAGCTCCGACAGCTCGGCGGGCGTGTCCTCCGGTGCGGGATCGAGTGCCTCGACGTACAGCGGAATTCCCCTGCTGCGCTCGAAGATCCGCCCGATGGTCCCTGGCTCGGGCTCCCTGCCGCGCAGCGCGGCCAATTGCCTGCCGACCTCGTGCCTGGTCAGCGGTGCTGAATTCAGCAAGCGGACACTCGGGTCTCGGCGCAGGCTCGCGATCAGCTTGCGCAACGGCTCGGAATCGGCAGGCCGGTGGGTGCCGACCAAGAACAGATCGCCTTCGGCGATGTTGGCCACCAGGAAGGCGAGCAATTCCAGGCTGGCGTCGTCGGCCCAGTGCAGATCTTCCAGCACCACCAACAGCGGCTTGGTCATCGAGAATTGTTCCAGCACGGTGAGGATCTCGCCGAACAACCGGATCCTGTCGGTGTCGGCCTCCGCCGCGCCCGACCGCGCCGCCAGTTCCGGAAGCCAGCGCGCCAGCGCCGGTCGCACTGGGAGCAGCGTCGCGAGCGCCTCCACGCCCTGGTCACGCAGCAGTGTGCGCATGACCGCGACGAACGGCGTGAACGGCACCCCTTTCGCGCCGAATTCCGGGCACCTTCCGTACGCCACTACCGTACGAGCCCCGAGCCGCGTCCGGAACTCCGCGACCAACCGCGACTTGCCGATACCCGCCTCACCCCCGACCAGCACGGTATGCACCGCCGGGTCCCGATAGGCATCCTGCAACGCCGCGAGCTCAGCGGCCCGCCCCACAAACGCGCCGCACACCGGAAGGCTGACCACGGCGCGATCATGCCCGCACCGCGCGCTCGACGCCAGTTCGCGAGTGGCACACCATCGAGAGGTCTTCTCGGCCGATGCCGCAGTGGTGTGCCACTCGCGAACTCGAGACCGGGGGCGCGGCCTCGGCCCGACCAGCGCGCCGGCGGGTTCGTGGCCATAGTGGTACGGCCCGGGTTCTGCGTTACTCGTCGGTGGGCTGGGCAAGCGCGGAAATAGTGATTTCTCGTGATTCGGCCGCCACCTCGTTACGCGAAGTATCAACGGCATGACGAACACCGAGATCGGCCCCTTCCGTATCGACATTCCGCAGGCCGACCTGGACGAGCTTCGGCTGCGGCTGGCGCGTACCCGTTGGATCGATGAGCTGCCGGGCGCCGGCTGGGAGCGCGGTGTGCCGACGGCGTACCTGAAGGAGCTGGCCGGGTACTGGGCCGAGAAATTCGACTGGCGTGCGGCCGAGTCGGAGCTGAACGCCTACCCGCAGTTCACCACCACCATCGACGGCCAGAACGTGCACTTCCTGCACGTGCGCTCGGCGCGGGAGGACGCAACACCGTTGCTGTTGCTGCACGGCTGGCCCAGTTCGGTGGCCGACTTCCGCGACGTGATCGGCCCGCTCACCGACCCGGACTCGAACGCGCCCGCGTTCCACCTGGTCATTCCGTCGCTGCCCGGCCACGGTTTCTCCGGCCCGCTCACCGAGACGGGCTGGAACGACGGCCGGATCGCGGCGGCGCTCGCCGAACTCATGGCTCGCCTCGGCTACGACCGCTACGGCGTGCAGGGCGGCGACCATGGCGCGTTCATCGCCCCGGCCCTGGCGCGGATCGACACCGACCACGTGCTCGGTGTGCACGTCAACGCACTGGTCACCTTCCCGACCGGCGACCCCGCCGACCTGGCTGCCCTCACCGACGCGGAACAGGCGCGGCTCGCCGCGATGAAAAAATTCCAGGATGACGGCTCGGCCTACATGAACCTGCAAGGTTCCCGCCCCGACACCATCGCCCAGTTACTCGCCGACTCCCCGGCCGGGCTGCTCGGCTGGATCGCGGAGAAATACTGCGAGTGGACCGACAGCGCCAACGACCTGCCCGAACAAGCCGTCGATATCGACCGCCTGCTCACCACCGTGAGCATCTACTGGTTCACCGACACCGCCCGCAGCGTCGCGAACCTGTACTACGAACGCTTCCACGACGCCACCATGTTCGCCCCGAAACCGAAGGGCACCGTGCCCACCGGCGTCGCGGTCTTCAAGGACGGCGACTACGCCATCCGCCGCTTCGCCGAACGAACCCACAACATCACCCACTGGTCGGAGTTCTACTCCGGCGGGCATTTCCCGGCCCTCGAGGTGCCGGAGCTGCTGATCGGCGAAATCCGCGAGTTCTTCCGGTCGCTCGGCTGATTCGAATGGAGTCGTTGGGCAGGCGGTCGTCGCCGCCTGCCTGAGGTCATGCCACGACTACCGATGCTCGTCGGCGGCCCGCCGGACTGAGATAACGTCGAGCAGGTGAACCGCACTCAGTGGACTATCCACGGCGAGCGTCTCGTGGACGAGAATCGCCATATCAGATTGTCGACCGTGGATGTGGAGCTACCTGACGGAGTGAAGTTCACGCAATACGTTGCGCGGATGCCGCGATGCGCAATGACGTTGGTACTGAACGACAAGCGCGAGGCGCTACTGATGTACCGGCATCGCTTCATCATCGATCGTTGGGTATGGGAACTCCCGGGCGGTTATGTCGACGGTGCCGAGGACGTAGCGACCGCCGCGGCACGGGAGGTCGAAGAGGAGACCGGCTGGCGTCCGAACACCATGGAGCATCTGGTCACCTATCAACCGGCCATCGGCACGCTGGATCAACCGCAGGAGATCTACCTGGCCCGTGGGGCGTGCTTGACCGACACCCAGCCGGACATCAACGAGGCCGAGGAGATCCGCTGGATTGCACTCGAGGAAGCGGAACGGATGATCGGGCGGGGCGAGATCGTTGGCGCCGCAACGGTGGTCGCGGTGTACCGAGCACTCAGCCTGCCCGCCTAGCGATCGTCCTGACCTGCTGTCGGAACTCTGCGACATCGGGCAGCGCCGCGTGTGTAGAAAGGCGACTGCACAAATCACGCAGGTAAGCAATTGTGCGTTGGGATCGCAACCCACTGACGAGTTCGAGCGCTTCAGTACCGAGTCGGACAGCTTCGTGTGGATCGCCATCGACGAGGGCGGATGCCAGCAGGCAAAGATTGAACGCACGTCCGCGGGTATACCCTTCCGACATCTTCAAGGATTGTTTCGCAAACTGAGCCGTCCGCGCGTGGTCACCGAGGTCGCGAAAACAGTGAGCGATCTTCGCCGACATATATGCATGATCGAAATAGTCGAGCCACGGTGGCCGCGCGCCGTCCGCTCGCCCGAAGGCGGCCTCGGCTGCATTGAGCGAAGCCGCGCAAGAGGATCCGTCCGCGCGCGCGGCATGCCCATGCGCTTCGACCAGATGGCATTCGGATTCGAGCGCCGGAAGCCCAGCTGTGCGCGCGGTGATCTGGGCTGCGCGGGCCAGGTCGATAGCGTCGCCTGCGCGCCCGACGTAGGTTGCTTGGTGGCTCATCGCGGCGAGGATTTCGGCACCTAGGCCCGCATCGCCTGCTGCCCGGGACATTCTCAGTGCTTGGATCAGATACCGCTGAGCGAGACCGTGCTGTTCGAGATCATAAGCTGCCCAGCCTGCGAGCTTGGTCAGTTCGGCAGTGACGGCGAACAACTGCCGGCCGATCGGTTCCGTGTAACTCCCGTGCAGCAGCGGTGCAACTGAGCTGTGCAGATAGTGCACGATTGTCGAGCGGACCTTGCCGCCACCGACACGATTGTCGAGGTCTCGGAACGCTGCCGTCATCGTTCGGACCGCAGCGACGTCGGATTGTCCGATCAGTCGGCCACCGCTGCCGGACATCGGATGCTCCGCTTCCCGCATGGTCAGCCATCGCATTGACGCAGCCGGGTAGACGGCCACGGCATACGAAGCACCGGTTAGGAATCGGCGGCGCTCCACATCACTCCTCCATAACGCGGTCGCAGCGGCCGTCGCCTCGGCAAGACTCAATGAAAACTCCAGGCCCAGATCGGCTGACTCCTGGCCACGCGACATGCCACAGTCTGACGGAACGAGCCGACGACCAATGAGTTCCGTCAGGACTTCCGCGATCAATTCAGGAACTGGTGTATTCGGTTGCTCGCCAGCCAGCCATCTGCCTACCGATGTGTGGTCATAAAAGAGTTCGACGCCCACACTGTGTCCACGCTCCACAACTCTACGAGCCAGGCCTTTTCGGCTAATTCGGGTTTCCTCGAGTAATTCTGCCAGCTGGCGATTCGGCAGCTTAGGATTCCGCCCCATGTCCTCGAGTGTGACACGGGCTGAACGAGCGGCGCCAGGATCGGGCAACTACGCACACCCCCTTTGCACACATTCCCCGTAGACGCACGCCTTTCGCGGGCTCGTCTCCGCGGGGTCTTCTTGATCCGGCCTCGGCGCCGGGTGAGCCGGTTCCTAAGCCGGGTACCTTCTGGGCCGCTATGACTCCGCGGGAGGTTCGCAGTCCCCGGCGCCGGGTGCCATACCAACCAACCAATCGAGGGGTGGACATGGCGGAAATCGCGCTCGGCTACATCAGGCTGGATCGGTCCGGCAGTGATCACACAGCTGAGGAGCGCGCAATTCGGGCGCTAGCCGAACGAAAGGGCTATCCCGAACCGGAAGTGCTGGTCGTGGATCGCGATGCGCTGATGCCGACGCTGCTGCTCGTACAGGCGATCCGCCGGGTGGGCGCTTCCGCCGTCATCGCTCCGACCCGGGAGCACATCTGGACTGCCAGGCGTGCGCTCACGGAGGAGGTGGCGCTGATTGTCGTTGCGCCCGAACAGATGTGGGAACGTGGGCACCGGTGGCCGCCGTTCGGATCGTCGGGGAGCGGGGTGGGCGTTTGATGTCCGGCTGGTCCGAGTTCGGCGTAGCCCTGATGGTGGGGGCGGCTGCGGTCGCGGTGCTGCTGACGGTCTTCTTGGCGGCGAGCCGATGGTGGCGGAAGCCGTTGCGTGGTCCGAGCGTCTATCACATCGCCGAACGTGTGGGCCATGAGCAACTGTGCCTGCTGGGCTGGCCGCCATTGGGTTGGCCTGCGGTAGAGCCGAGAGACGGCCCGGAATTCGCTCCCGGCGATGCGCACGCGCTCATGCAGGTGCATTTGGAATGCGATGCCAACGAATGCTCGTGGAAATGCGCGGCGGTCGAGGCCCTTCGGCTCACGGGCCGGATGCGCCCTTCCAAGTATCCGCGTCCACCGGACCGCCATTGACCCGCCGATCGGCAACCGTCGCGTGCTCCGCGAACTACCGGCCCGTCGTCACGACGGGCCGTAAATTGCCTCGGCATCGCGGAGCAACAGCACGAAGCGGATAGCCATCCGGGTCGATGGTCACCAACCGCGCGACGACATCCGCGTCCAGCAGTTCGGTGATCTCCGCATCCCGTAGTGCTCGCACCATAGGTTCATGCTGCCCGAGGCAGGGGTGGACTGCGGTATGGCTCGAGGCGACGGTGATCGACGTCAGTCCGAGCCCATCACACCGCCCGCGCCCGATACGTTCTTGTGAGCCCACTGATCAGTCGACGTGGTGCGTTGAAGGCCGCGTCGAAGCTGCCCGCGCTGCTGGTCCCGGTTCGGTTGTCCGGTCCGCAACTAGCCGCCGGAGACGATGGCGGCGAGGTTGGCGAGCTCGTTCTCCCGTCCCTGGGTGAGGCGCTGAGTCCAGACGTCGTCGTGCATGGCGTCGACGGTCATGACCACGCGGACGCCCGCGTCGGTCGGCTCGAGCTCGACGGTGGTGAGGAATTCGTACGGCTCGACGCCGGGGATGAAGTCGGCCAGGGAGGTGTAGGCGAGCCGGTCGGGGCCGTCGATCTCGGTGAACGTCTTGCGGGACTCGGTCGACAGTGGCATGCCCGCGGATCGCATGAATTCGATCTGCTCGGGGGCGGTCGCGGTCATCGTGTAGACCAGTTCGCCGCCAGGGCGCAGGTCGAGCTGGTCGACGCGGACGGTGAAACCGTCGGGCGCCCACCACTTCTCGATGCCCGCCGGGGTGGTCCACAGTTCCCAGATCGCCTGGGCGGTGGCGGGGTAGTCGCGTTCGATGCGGATCTGCTCGGACATGTCGTGCTCCTGATTCAGAAGTATTCCTTGAAAGGAATATATCTGAGGAGGCATGCTTGGTCAATGGACCCCGCACTATTCGCCGCTCTGGCCGAACCGAACCGTATGCGGATCGTGGAGTTGCTGAACGCCGCGCCGCGTCCGGTCGGCGAGATCGCTACCGCACTCGGCCTGAGACAACCGCAGACGACCAAACATCTCCAGGCGCTCCAGCGCGCGGGCCTGGTAGTAATGGAACCGCTCGGGCAGCGCCGCATCTACGCCCTGCGCCGGGGTCCGCTGCGCGAGCTGCGACAGTGGCTGGCGGGATTCGAGGCCGACCATCCATCGGAGTCGGTGCTCGCGGAATACCGGGTGGCAATCGCCGCCGAGCTGTTGTCGGCGCACGAATTCCATCGGACGCTGTCGGCGCCGCCGGCGACGGTGTGGGAGTGGTGGACCTCGCCCGATCTGGCGCGCCGGTGGTGGCACCCAGCGCATTTCGAGGTCGCCGACTGCGTCCTGCGGCCGGTCGTCGGGGGCGCCCTGTCGATCGTGCTCCGCGAGGGCGACGGTGCGCTGTATTCCAGCGCCGGGCGCTACCTCGAAGTCGTTCCACTCGAACGGCTCCGGTTCGAGTTGTCACCGCTGGACGGCAACGGGACCCCGTTGTTCCGGGCCGACCATCTCCTCGAGTTGACCAGCGTCACCGGCGGCACCCGCGTCGACCTACAGATCGACGTGTCCGACCCGACCCCGGGCTCGGAACCGGCCGTGGCCGGCATCCGCTTCGGCTGGAATCAGCTGCTGGACAACCTCGCTCACGTCATCAACCCGGCCACAAGCTGATTGGGCTACCGAGTGATGCTGTAGGCGGACGCCCGTAACCCGTGCAGAGGTATCCGCTGGTCGGCTGCCGGTGCTGACACGGCGACCGGTGGTTGCGCAGCGCACTGGGCAGAGCGCTGAATCGGCCCGCATATTGAGCTGATGGCGGCTATTTGGGGGAAAGCTGTTCGATGGTTGTCGGACTACCGCACCCGATATGTCGATATCGTCCGCTGATCAACCGGCGACGGGCCCCCTCCGCCGGGACAGCGCAGACTGCAGCACCACCAGCCCGCCGAGGACGACTACGGTCACGCCGATCGCGCGGAGTCCGGCGTCCGCGCCCGAGACGAACGCCGTTATCACTTCGGTGGCGCGATCGGGGGCAGTCGAGGCGAGGGCTTCGGCCACGGTGTGCGGAGAATGGCCGGGCGCGGATGTCCGGCGGCAGCGCACCGGCGATGGCGCCGGACAGCGTCGGAAGTGCCAGTGCCACACCGGTTCCGGTGACTACGAGCCATGCCGCGTACGCGATGTAGGACGTCTGTGTGCCGCTGGTGGACAGTCCGAGCAGTCCGCAGCCGACGAACGCGAAGGCCAGCGCGATGGTCGCGTCGAGGCCGATGCGTCCCGAGACGCGTCCGGCGTGTCGTGCGCCGAGGATGATCGGGACGGTCAGCGGCACGATGCCCAGCCCGGTGCGCAGCACGCCGAAACCCTTGCCCCCTTGCGTTCGGTCGGGGACGGCGTGCAGCAGGACCGAAAGGGTGTTGGGCAGCACGGCGGCGGCGCCGACTCCGGTGATCGCACGGCCGACCGGCGTCGTGGTGTTCAAGGACGGCGACTACGCCATCCGCCGCTTCGCCGAACGAACCCACAACATCACCCACTGGTCGGAGTTCTACTCCAGCGGCCATTTCCCGGCCCTCGAGGTGCCGGACCTACTGATCGGCGACATCCGCGAGTTCTTCAGCGCGCTCGGTTGATCGGCTGGAAGTCATAGGCAGGCGGTTGTCACCGCCTGCCTACGCCATGCGTGGCGACGAGGAGGAGTAGCTCGAGAACACTCCGCTGGGGCGTAGCAGGCGCGCGGCGGAGATCGCGGATGTCGCGGTGTTCCTGTCGTTGGACAAGGCAGCCTGGATGAGTGGGGCGGCAATCAATCTCAACGGGGGTACGCATCTGCGGCGGTATCCCGATGTGCTGGGGCGGGGTCGGGCGATGGCGGAAGGCGGATGAAAAGGACACGGTGGTGAATTCGTGCGGTAAGTAGTGTCGAGGCGGGGCAAGATCGCGAATGGGCTGGGAGGCCGGGGTGAGTGGGACGGAATGGGAGATGTTCTGCTCGGAGGTGTTTGCCATCGCCGAGCGTTACGCCATCCAGACGTTTTCGAATCCCGGCACTCTGGTGCTATCCAGCGGATCCTCGTCGACGGAAGCCGAAGTGTGCGGGGCCAACCCACACATCAAGCTGGTGGATATGGGTGACGCCGCGGTGCGCATCGAAACGGGCTGGTGCGTCCGCGCCATCGCCGACTACGAAGTCCAATTCGAGGACAAGCCGTCCCAGGCGGCCGCGGCGGTCGAGGCGATCATTCTCGGGGGCGCCGAAGAGTATGTGATCACCGATGACGACGACCGGTGGGTGGCGTTCGGGTGGTGTATTCGGGGCAAGGATTCCCTGATGTCGAAACCCCCGCACATCACCTCGGGACGAAAGGCGGTTCGTCGGCTCCTGCCGTGGCGGTCGGCGTGACCATGCGGCCAGGAGCTCGACCGAGCCGACCCAGCTGCCGTCGGTGCAGCGTGCCCAGCCGTGGAGTGGCCGGGCGCGGTGGAGCTCGTGCTCAGCGACATCGACGCAGTGCACCTCCTGCTGCAGCGCCTCACCGACCATGGTGAGTGAGTCGTGACCGCCCTCGAGGATGCGATCATGTTGGCTCAGACGCTGCGCGACGCGAACTTCTTGCCGCGGCACTGGCGTCCTAAACGGCGGTTCGCCGCCCGATAGCGCAAGCGACCAACCGACCCGGATCGGCCCCGCGTGTCTCGACCGACGATCTGCGACTCTCACACCGCAGCGGATCGCTTAGTCGCCGAAAGCTTCCCCACCGTCCGCCGCGGTTGCTCCCATAATGTTTCTAACCGCCGGATTCGAGTGCACCTGGATGAGCGAGCGTGTACAACGCATCCGATCTGGTCGGGTCGGTACCCCTGAACGGAACCGACCCGACCCGACCCGATATCAACCCACGCGCTGGGCGAGCTTGAGCTCGACACGTCGGAGTTCGGCCTTGTAATTCTCGAAGGTCATCGGTTCAGCGGGAGCGATCTCGAAGTGTTCTTTGTCCCGCCCATTTTCACGTTGGGTGATCCTCAGCGTCGAGGGGATGCTCATCACCGCGTAAGCTCCACCGAAGCGTTCGACCTTCGAGGCGTCCCGGTGAATCGATACACCATGGGTCACTTGCACCAGGCCGTCCCGTATCTTCACGTCGACGTCTCTGGGCTCTAAGCTGGACCCGCCACGGTAGTAACCCAGACCGACGGGGTAGTACCCGCCAGCCGCAACGAAGGGTGGTCCGTCGACACCTGGTGTCGCCAGCGCGGGGCCTTCTGTCGAACCGGTGGCGACTAAGGCGACGAAAAGGAGGATCGTGGAGAGTATTTTCCGAATCATCTAATCCAACCGATCCTCGGCCGCGCGGTGTTTTCCGTGGCTACGCATTCGTTGATATTCACTGTTCATTGGATGACCTCGTATTTGAATGTGCCACGTGCGCTGCCTGGCTTCTTGCATGACAGCGTGACCCGAGCGTCGTCATTCCTCGAAATAGTGAATACATGGCTCGGGTCGGGCTGATACGAGCAGTCGATCGAAACCCGAATGCGGTAGGTTCTTTCGGAACTGAGGTTATAGCACCGCACCTCTATGTCGGTGTCACTCTTGCGATCCGACTTACACTCGAACGGTGATGGCACCGGCTGTGCAACAGCCTCAGTTGCCGTAGCTGTTTCGCCCCCGAATGCCAGTGTGGCGATACTGCAGAAAACCGCAATAGTACTGATGACCTTCATCAATGTCCGCCTTCACGTGTGACGTTTACGTAAAGGTCGATCATCGGCGAACCCCCCGTAAACCCTCCCAGTTGAGGCGCTCCGACGAGAGCGCCGAACTGAAGGTATCGCAGGGCTGGTCGACTGTCAATCGAAATGTACTGCGTGCCAACCTCTTCGAAAAATTGCCTGCTCGATCAAAGCCGGAAGCCGGCATGTCCGCGCGCCGACCAGGTTACGAGTTGCCGTCACGTGCGAGGCGGAGGTTTCTGGAGTATTCCAGTCGCTCAGCCGCTCGAAGACACTGAAGGTATTGCCTAGTGTGCCCAACGCTCCCAGAGCGTGGAGTGGGCTCGCGGCACCTGGGTGAGCCACATGATCGAGCCGAGACCGAATGTGAGCAACGATATCGATCCGAGGGCGAGGGGAGTGGTGAACCCCCTCATATCAGTCCACGTTCCGGGGGAAAAAGTCCACCACCACGGCAGCGTCTGGATCGACCACGCTGTGATCATGCATAACGTCAGTGCCACCATCCTGGGTAGATATAAGCAAGCCAACAGGCCGATTCCGAAGAAGAGTGAGGTGTCGAAGCCTGCGCGTATGACGCCTCCCAGCGGGATGTCTTGCAGACGGATCGCGCAGATTATCGATGCCGCCGAAGTGACTGCTAGAGACAGTACTTGTGCACGTTCTCGCACAAAACGTTTGCTGGATATCGTGTGCTCATGCGATTCGCCGAGGCGTGAGCCTGTGGCGACGACTAATGCTCCGGCCAGGATGATCGGGACAAGGCGAGCAGGGCTGATGCCGACGCCGTGTTCTAGCCCGTAGAGCCTCGGTATCTGCTGATTTGCAAGCGCGATCAGCGGGAAACACGCGATGACGAAGGGCGCAGCATCTATCGTTGTTCGCATACGGAGGTACTGGCCGAGCGGCATCACCGATGCCCGGCGCTCTCAAGCAGACTGGCCACCGATATGGTGTCGCAGTCCACGATAGCTCGATATGCTTTCGACATATAAGCGAACTGGTTTTCCAGCGGCCAATCGCGCACACGCTCAGCGGCAACGTACTCATCCGTTGGACTTCCATCGCTGTAGCGCGAGACCAGGCGGTCCCCCTCGAGTGGGAAATTGGTGAGCCATCGCATGTATATTTGGTTCAGGGCCAGGAAGTCCGCCCGCAGTGTGGCATCGCCGGGGCATTGTTTCGGCTGCTCCGAGCCGATACATGACGTGCTTTCCACCGGTACCCGGCCCAATATGTTGACGATACCTTCTTGCACCGTGCGGAAGGGGCAGATCTTCGCCGTCGCGTCGGTGGTCGCGCCGGATACGCTGAGTCGTCGAGGGGGTGGGTAGCCCGTGTTTCGCATGGCCGAGGTAAGTCGGGGTAGCGCGTGTTCCAATGCGGCCAGCCGCTGAGTGTCCTCTGCCCAAGAGCACACTTGCAATTCTGTGCCGACACAGATGGGTTCGGCCGCGGCGGCCCGAGGTTGGAGCCAGGCATTCCCGCCTGTGACTACCGAGGCTGCGATCGGGATCACGACCGCGACGGCGAGTGTTGCACCGGTGGTCGCCCGCGAACGTCGGCGCAGGGTCGTTGCGGCGAGGATCGATACCACGACGAGCAAAGTGGTGACTACACCGGCGATTGTCACCGTGGAATCAGGCGACAGCTCGACGGCATACGATGGCAGCGAGGCCAGTTGCCGACCGGCGAGCAACGGAAATCCGATATGCCCGTCATTCGCCATGACCGACCCTACCGACAGTAACAGCATGGCAGCCGTCGCAATGAAGACCGCGGCAGCCTTCCGCACCACGGTGCCGATTGCCCATCCCACCGTGACGCAGAACAAAAGCCACACGGCACCATCTATCACGACCGGAATCTTTGGAGATCCGGCGCCATCACCGGTGAATCGGTAGACGACGAGAATCGCGTAGTCGATGAAGAACAGCGCGATGACCACCGCATACAGGCGGATCAGGTCGCGCAGCGCGATTTGCAATCCACTTCGTGCCGACGTATCCATGCGAAGTGGGAGCGGCCATCGTTGCGACACCCACGCCGAAATAGCGGCGACTCCCACGCCGACCATCAGGGTGCGGCTCGCGGCTGAGACATCGATCCCGGGCCAGTATCCACTAAATTGTTCCATGGGATCTGCGATTTGCATGAAGGCGAGAGACAGCGCAAACACCGCAAGGGTCGCCGATGCGGTAATCGGGCGTCCACCTGCGAGGTAAGTCACGAAATTTCTCACGCGGACACCGCTCCAGCATCTTCCTCGTCGGATGCCAGTTCCATGTATGCCTGCGAGACTGAACCGTATGTTGCTTGGAGACCAGCCGGTGTGTCGTTGGCAACCAATAGTCCGTCGCTGATGATGCCAACCTGGTCCGCTGCTTCGGTGTCCTCGGAAATGTGGGTGGATACCAATACGACGGCCCCCTCGCGGCCGTAGGCACGGATCATCGTGTTCAGGGAATGGCGATGTTTCGGATCCAGCCCAGCTGTCGGTTCATCGAGGATCAGAAGCGACGGTGAATGCACGATCCCCGCAGCAATCAGCGCCCGGCGTTGCATGCCCCCGGACAGGTGCCGAATCCGGTCGTTCGCGCGCGCTCCGAGATCCATCCGCTCCAACGCTCGGCTTGCTGCCGCGACTGATTCCCGACTGGACATGCCGCGTAACCATCCGCAGTAGGACACGAAATCCCGCACACGCATCGCGCGATCCACGTCCAATGCCTGTGGCACCCACCCGATGCGACGCCGGATGGCTCCCAGATCGCGTGGGTCGGACCAAGAACGTCCGTCGGCGGTGATGTCGCCGTCCGTCAGAGCGAACTTGGTTGCGACCAGTCCGAGCAAAGTTGACTTGCCTGCGCCGTTGGAGCCGAGGAGCATCGCCACACCTTGCTCGAGCTCCCACGTCACGCCGCGTAGCACCGATCGCGCTCCATAGGAGAAGCTCACATCGTTGATCAACAAGCTCATGATTGCACACTATCCCCCATGCCAACCCCACGTATCGCTGAAGGCACAATAGCGCAACGAATTACGGATGAACAGCCGAGACGACAATATTGCCCTAGGTAGCTGTGATCGGGGATCCGCTGGCAGGCTGCTGGTGCCGGTCGGTGGAAGCGTTCGCGTTTCGTGCCGCAGGGGATCGCTGGCATACTGATCAAATGGCCATGATATGGGGGAACGCCGTTCGATGGGTGTCGGATACTCAGCCGGGCGTCATCGAGGTAGAGTTCACCGACGCTGAGGGGGTGACGCACAGCTTGATCGACAAAGTGTGGATCTTTGGCGCACCCGACGACTTGGGGTCGGACTCGGCCTACCCGGTGCCCGTCGAGATCGGCGTGGACCTCGTCGAACAGGTCGGCGACTCGACGGTGGTCGATCTCAAAGCTGAGCCACACAACACCGACCGCATCCGGTACATCGTTCCGAGCGCGCACATCGTCCGCTGACTGCGATGGCGCCGTGCCGATCAGGCTGACGCGGTATATCCGGAGATGGGCGCCTGCACCGCCGCTTATCTCCGGATAGTAGGCGCCGATGCGGGATCAATCCAATCGGCTCAACCGCGCGATGATCGTCGCGGCCATCGCCGCCGGGTCGCCGTGGTCGGGCCGCAGGACGATCTCGGCTTCGGTCGGCGCTTCGTAAGGGGCGTCGATGCCGGTGAAGCCGCGGATCTCACCCGCACGGGCTTTGGCGTACATGCCTTTCGGGTCGCGCGCTTCGCACTCCGACAGCGGCGTGTCGACGAACACCTCCAGGAACGGGATGCCCGCCGCTTCGTGGGCGGCACGGGCGCGGTCGCGGTCGGCGCGGTAGGGGCTGATCAGCGAAACGACCGCTACCACACCGGCTTCGGCGAACAGTTTCGCTACTTCGCCGACCCGGCGGACGTTCTCTTCCCGATCGGCCGCGCTGAATCCGAGATCGGAGTTGAGGCCGTGGCGCAGGTTGTCGCCGTCGAGGAGGAACGCCGGGCGGCCCGCCGCCACCAACCTGCGCTCCAGTTCCACAGCGACGGTGGACTTTCCGGAGCCCGACAGCCCGGTGAGCCAGACCGTCAGGCCACGGGTGGCGCGCTCGTCGCGCTCGACAGCGGTGGAGTGCCAGACCACCCGGGAGGACGGCAGGCTCGGACCGGTGATCATGCCCGCCGCGACGGTGTTGTTCGTGGTGTCGTCGACCAGGATGAAGCTGCCGGTGGCGCGGTTGCGCCGGTACGGGTCGAACAGCAAGGGCTGGCGGGTGCGCAGCTGGACGCGGCCGATCTCGTTGAGCGACAACGTCTCCGCGTGCTCGTCGCGGTGCAGGGTGTTGACATCCAGCCGGTAGTCCAGGGAGCGCACCTCGGCGGTGGCCGCGCGGGTGGTGTGCCGGATGGTGTAGGTCGCGCCGGGCGTGAGCTGGGTTTCCTCGGCGAACCAGCACACCATCGCGTCCAAATCGCGCCCGGTGTTCGGGCGGTTGTTCGGGCGGCAGATCAGGTCGCCGCGGGAGATGTCCAGCTCGTCGGCGAGCTGGATGGTGACCGCCTGCGGCGGAAACGCTTCCGCGACAGGCGTGCCACCCGGCCCCCAGATCGCCTGCACCGTCGTGGTGAAACCCGACGGCAGCACCGCCACTTCGTCGCCCGGTTTGAACACCCCGCCCGCCACCGTGCCCGCGTAGCCGCGGAAGTCCTGGGCATGGTTGCGGGTGACGTACTGCACCGGGAAGCGGGAATCGATCAGGTTGCGGTCGGAGGCGATGTGCACCTCTTCGAGGTGATGCAGCAGGGGAGTGCCCTCGTACCACGGCATGCTCGCGCCCCGGTGCACGATGTTGTCGCCGTGCAGCGCCGACACGGGCACGAAGGTCAGGTCGGAGACGTCGAGTTTGGAGGCGAACCGCGCGAACTCCTCGCGAATCTCTTCGAACCGTTCCTGCGACCAGTCGACCAGGTCCATCTTGTTCACGCACAACACCAGGTGCGGGATGCCGAGCAAACTGGCGAGGAACGCGTGCCTGCGGGTCTGCTCGACCACGCCTTTGCGGGCGTCCACCAGGATCAGCGCCAGGTCCGCGGTGGACGCGCCGGTCACCATGTTGCGGGTGTACTGAACATGCCCGGGGGTGTCGGCGATGATGAACTTTCTTCTGGGCGTGGCGAAATAGCGATGCGCCACGTCGATGGTGATGCCCTGTTCGCGTTCGGCGCGCAGGCCGTCGGTGAGCAGCGCGAGGTTAGGGTAGTCGTCGCCGCGGTCGCGGCTGGTGCGCTCCACGGCGGCGAGCTGATCGGTGAACAGCGTCTTGGAGTCGAACAGCAGTCTGCCGATCAGCGTCGATTTGCCGTCGTCGACGCTGCCCGCGGTGGCCAGGCGCAACAGTGTGGTCGTCATCAGAAGTAGCCTTCGCGTTTGCGGTCTTCCATCCCCGCCTCGGAGATGCGGTCGTCGGCACGGGTGGCGCCGCGCTCGGTCACCCGCGCCGCGGCGACTTCGGCGACCACGTCCGCGGGTGTGGCCGCGGTGGACTCGACACAGCCGGTGCAGGTCGCGTCGCCGACGGTGCGGAAACGGACGGTGGCCTCATACGGCTCCTCGCCGTCGAGCAGCTGGAGAAAGCGGGTGTGCGCCAAGAGCATTCCGTCGCGCTGCACCACCGGCCTGCGGTGCGCGTAGTACAGCGGCGGCAGCTCGATGCCCTCGGCGGCGATGTAGCTCCAGATGTCCAGTTCGGTCCAGTTCGACAGCGGGAAGACGCGAATATGCTCGCCCGCGCGGTGCCTGCCGTTGTAGAGGTTCCACAGTTCGGGGCGCTGCCTGCGCGGGTCCCACTGGCCGTACTCGTCACGGAAGCTGAACACCCGCTCCTTGGCGCGGGCCTTCTCCTCGTCGCGGCGCGCGCCGCCGAAGACCGCGTCGAACGCGCCCTCCTGGATCGACCGCAGCAGCGTCGTCGTCTGCAACCGGTTGCGGGAGGTGCGCGGCCCGGTCTCCTCGACGACCCGTCCTGCATCGATGTCGTCCTGCACCCGTCCGACCACCAGGCGCAGGCCCAGGCGGGCCACCGTCTCGTCGCGATAGGCGATCACCTCGTCGAAATTGTGCCCGGTGTCGATGTGCAGCACCGGGAACGGTAGCGGCGCGGGCCAGAAGGCCTTTGCCGCCAGGTGCAGCATCACCACCGAATCCTTGCCGCCGGAGAACAGCAACACCGGGCGCTCGAATGTCGCTGCCACTTCACGGAATATGTGCGCCGACTCGGCCTCGAGCGCGTCCAGATGGGGCAGCTCGTAGGTGCTCGCCGTCGACTTCGCGTACTGGCTCACACCGCAAAACTAGAACACGTTTCGGTCTTCGGTCAATGGTCTGCGTCCGCCCGAGTTCGCCGTGACCGCGTCAGCGGCGTCCACCAGCGCCGCGCCGCGGCGGGCGATCTCCGCCCCGGTGATCGAGCGGCCGACGTACATCGTGAGCACCATGTTCTGCCTGCCGTCGCCGTCGTAGGTCGGTGCGGCGAGCAGGCTCACCGCGTGCTCCTTGCGCGGCCGTAGATCCGCGCCCAGATACACCCGCTCGCCGAGGCTCGTCACCAGTTCGCCGACCAGTTCGCGCAGCTCAGGGGGTAGGTCCCGATCGGCGACCCCGGCCAGCAGTGAGTACAGCCGACGTCCCGCGGTGGTCATGCTCTCCACCAGGAATCCCCGCTCGCGGCATTCGGCGACCACTTGACGCAGGCGCGTCTCGTCCTGTCGCAACGGCACCGCGGGCGGCTTGGCCAGCCAGGCGTCGAACGCCGCGTCGGTGTCCCAGAGCACGTACATCAGGCCGACCGGAGGTGCGAAATGGTAGGCCGCGCCCACCTTCACCAGGCCGGGTCCGGTGCTCTCCAGCACCATGATCTGCTCGCCGACGACCGCGGACGCGGTGCAGGTGGTGTGGTAGCGCGCGGAGAGTTTGTCCAGCTCGACGCGGGCGAGCGCGGAGATGGCGAAGCTGTCCTGCGCCACCCGGCCCGCCGCGATCAGTGCGGGCCCGAGCCCGTAGGTGCGGGTGTCGGCGTCGCGCATCAGGTAGCCGCCCGCGGTCAGCTCGGTGAGGATGCCCAGGCAGGTCGGCTTGGCCAGGTCGAGTTCGCGGGCGAGCTCGGAGAGCCCGAAGCGTTTCCCGCGCTGTTCGACGAAGAAATCCAGGACCTGCACCACGCGTGCGGTGGGCGCGGACCGACGACCGACCATTGACCACTCCTAGAACACGTTCTAATCTTTCTTCTATCGAAATGTACCAGAGTGGTACATATTTGGAACACCGGAGAGAGCCTCTTGCTGACACAGCCGTTCGCGGACGCCATCGCCGCCGCCGAGCAGATCATCACCGGAGCCGCGCACATTCGCACCGAACAGGACCTCGTCGAGGGCTACGACTATCTGGCGGGCAGCATCCGCGCGTCGTTGCAGATGGCCTGGGCCTACGAGCTGGACTTCCCGTTCTTCGTCATGTCCACCGGCCCGTACACCAAGATGGGGCTGGACAACCCCGACACCCTCTACTACCACTCCTACCTGCGCCCGGACGCCGAATATGTGGTGACCGGCACCCGCGGCACCACCCGTGACCTGAGCTTCCAGGTGCTCAACGGCAACTATTCGCCCGTCGACGTGCCCGACAGCCTCACCGCTTTCGACGACCGAAAGCTCGACATCCGCGCGGACGGGACCTACGAGATCCGCTTCGGACCCGGCGAAGCGGGCCCCGGCTATGTGCACCTCGGCGCCGACGCGGCGATGCTCGTGGTCCGCGAGGTGCACAGTGACTGGGTGACGGAGAAGGCGGGCACGATCCGCATCCAGCGCGTCGACCGGATCGGTGACGCGCCGCCGCCGCTGACCAAGGACGTGCTCACCAAGCGATACGGCGTGGCGGGCAAGATGCTGGTGTCGCGGTTGAAGACCTTCCTGGCCTTTCCGGAGTGGTTCTATCTGAACCTGCCGGTGAACACGCTGACCGAGCCGAGGCCGACGCCGGGCGGGCTGAGCACCCAGTTCTCCTCGGTGGGTCACTACGACCTGGACGACGACCAGGCCATGATCATCACGGTGCCCAGATCCGACGCCCCCTACCAGGGCTTCCAGCTCGGCAGCATGTGGTACCTGTCGCTGGATTACATCAACCATCAGACCAGCCTCACCGCCGACCAGGCACACGTGGACCCGGACGGGATGATCCGGCTGGTGGTCAGCGAGCGTGATCCTGGCCTGGCCAACTGGATCGAGCGCACCGGTCATTCCCGCGGCTACCTCCAGTTCCGCTGGCAGCGGCTGTCGCGGGAGATGAAACCCGACGACGGGCCGACCGTGGAGATCGTTTCCGTCGCGGACCTGCCCAATCGCCTGCCGTTCCACGAACAGGCGCGGGTCACGCCGGAGCAGTGGCGCGACCGGATCGCGGCGCGTCAGGTCGCCGTCGCGGAGAGGATGCTCGGCTGATGTTGCTGCGGGACAAAGTGGTCGTCGTCTCCGGCGTGGGGCCGGGACTGGGGCGTGCGATCGCGGTGCAGAGCGCGAAGGCGGGCGCGGACGTAGTGCTGGCTTCCCGGACCGAATCGCGACTGACCGAGGTGGCCAAGGAGATCACCGAACTGGGCAGGCGCGCGGTGGTCGTGCCGACCGACATCAACGACGAGGCCGCGGTCGTGAATCTGGTCGAGACCGCGCACAGCGCCTTCGGCAAGGTCGACACGCTGGTGAACAACGCCTTCGCGATCCCGCCGATCGTCGACCTCGCCGACGTCGACCTGGATCAGGTCCGCGCGGGCTTCGAGACCAACGTGCTGGCCGCGCTGCGCCTGACCAGGTTGTTCGTGCCCGCCCTCACCGAGACCAAGGGCTCGGTGGTGATGATCAACTCGGCCGTGCTGCACCACTCGCGGCGCACCTTCGGGCCGTACAAGATGGCCAAGGCCAGCCTGCTCGCGCTGGCGCAGAGCCTGGCCACCGAACTCGGTCCGAAGGGCATCCGGGTCAATTCCGTCGCGCCGGGCTACATCTGGGCCGACAACCTGAAGTGGTACTTCAACTACCTGGCGCAGCAGCGGGGGATCACCCCCGAGGAGGTCTACGCCGAGACCGCGAAGACCACCGACCTGCGCAAACTGCCCGAACCCGACGAGATCGCCGACGCGGTTGTGTTCTTCGCGTCCGCCTTGGCGCGCGCGATCACCGGCGCGTGCCTGGACGTCAACGCCGGCGAATTCCACCACTAGGAGATGACCGTGATCGGTAGGGACGACGTCGGGACCGTCGACGATCTGCACGCCTCGGCGACCAAGGTGGTCGGGCTGGACGCCTTCGGCACCGACGACTACCGCGAAGGGCTCGAGGTGCTGCTCGAGTCCTATGCGAAGGACGCCGAACTCACGCCCTTCGGCAATAAGGTGAACCGCGCGTTCCTGCGCGGCGCGCTGATCGCCCGGCTGCTCAGCGAGGCGGCTTGGCGGCAGCATCCGGAACACGCCGACGTGGCGATCGAGCGCCCGATCTTCGTGACCGGTCTGCCGCGCTCGGGCACCACGGCGGTGCACCGCCTGCTCAACGCCGACCCGGCGCACCAAGGGCTGGAGATGTGGCTGACCGAGATGCCGCAGCCGCGCCCGCCGCGCGAGACGTGGGCGAGCAACCCGGTCTACCAGCGCCTCGCCGCCGCCTACGACAAGCACCACGTCGAACATCCGGAGTTCATGGGAGTGCACCACATCTCGGCCGACCAGGTCGAGGAGTGCTGGCAGTTGCTGCGGCAGTCGGCCATGTCGGTGTCCTACGAGTGCCTGGCCTACCTGCCCACCTACTCCGAGTGGTTGCGCGAGCGGGATTGGACATCCGCCTATCGCAGGCACCGGCGCAACCTGCAACTGATCGGACTGCCGGACGCGGGCAAGCGATGGGTGCTGAAGAACCCGAGTCACCTGTTCGCGCTGGACGCGATCTTCGAGGTCTATCCGGACGCGCTGGTCATCCAGATGCACCGCGATCCACGCACCATCATCGCGTCGGTGTGCAGTTTGAACGAGCAGGCGTCGGCGGGCTGGTCGGAAAAGTTCCGCGGCCCGGTGGTCGGCGCGACGCAGCTGGATCTGTGGGCGCGCGGCGCGGAGCGGTTCCTCGCCGACCGCAAACGCCACGACGCGGCGCAGTTCTGCGATGTCGACTACGACGAGTTCGTCGCCGACCCGATCGGCACGGTGACGTCGATCTACCGGCACTTCGGGCTGCCACTGACCGCCGAGGCCGAGGCGGCGATGACCGCGTTGCACGCGGAGAGCACGTCTGGGGCGGCACGCCCGGCGCACCGCTACACCCTCGCCGATTTCGGGCTGACCGCCGAGCAGGTGGACGCGCGGTTCGGCGCGTACCGGGAAGCGCACTTCCCGGGGCGGTGAGCGGTCGGCGCTCGCCGGTGGCAGGTCCGACCGGCGAGCGCCGGAACGCGGCGAAGGCATTTCACGCGAGTCTGCATCGTGTGCAGGTGTGGTCGCGCCGGATTCGCGGGTGGCTCGCCTGCCTGCGCCTTCGGGGTCGACGCGAATCGATCTGACCGACAGGGCATTCCGTGCAGTCGTGCACAGTGCGCCATGCGCGCGGGTGCTCGGGGTCCGGCTCGTCGGCAGGTGAATCGCTTATCGAGGGCGACCATTGCGCGTCGGCGGACTCGCGATCCGTCGACGCGACAGCGTGTCCCGGGGGGCGACGAGCGCGGGCGCTATGAATGCGGCGCGAGAGCGGAGAGGACAGGAAAGCGGCGCTCGTCCCCGGCATGCGGTGGCCGGGCCGTTCACCGTCCGTGCGAGAAGTCGACGCCGCTCAGCGGACTCCGGCAGGTGCGGGGCCGAGGCTCGAACCGGCCGATCCTCGCCGCGCAGGCGCCGAGCTTCAGGGCTGTCCGGGCTCGAGCACGATGAACAAGCCGTTCGCCTCCGCGCACAGCCGGTCGCCGTCGTGCAGGGTGGCCCGCACATAGACCTTGCGCCCCTCCTGCCGTTCGGCCCACGCGCGCACCTTGAGTTCGGTGTTCAGCGGCGTGATGGAGCGGTAGTCGACGGTGAGCGACGCCGTTCTGGTCACCGCGCCGGAGCGCACCGCGGCCGCCATGCCGAGCAGGTCGTCGAAGGCGATGGCGATCTGACCGCCGTGGGCGGCGCTGTTGCCGCCGAGGTGGAAGGTGCGGAAGGTGAGGCGCGCGTCGACGCCGTTCTGCGGGTCGACATGGTCGATGAAGAACGGCGGCAGGGTGATGTTGCCGCGGGCGGGCAGGTCGAAGCGGGTCCAGTTGGGCGTCGACCACTCGTCCACCCGTGCGGCGTCGAGCTTGTCGTTCAGCTCCTTGAGAATGCCGATCGCCTCCACCGCCAGCTCGTCGGAGGGCGAGGCCAGCCGGACGCGGTCCATCAGGCCGCGCACCTGCTCGATGAACTGGCCGTAGTGCGGCCCGCCGCGGGAGATGTCGTCCTTGGCTGCCTCGTGGGCGGCGATCAGCTGGGTCATCGGCCGGAACCCGCCCTCGTGGTGCTCCTGACTCGGCAGCGAGTCGCCGTCCTGCGGTTCGTTCATGAGAACAAGTTATCGGTTGCCCGGTGAATGCTCGCCGCGCGGGTGCTGTGTCCGTCGTCACGAGCCGTCACCGCCTAGGCTGGTGCGCGACCGCATATCGCCTTTCCCGGGTGGTATCGGCCTGGTTCCGGCGGCCGGATACGCGTCGCGGCCGCGCTGGATCCCTGACCGCTTCGGCTGGCGAAAGGCTCTGTGCGCATGGGTATCACCGCGGTCGTGTTCGACATGGACGGCGTATTGATCGACTCCGAGCCGGTCTGGGAACTGGTGCGGCGTGGCTACGTCGCGGAGAAGGGTGGGCGATGGCTGCCCGACACCCAGCAGCGGCTGATGGGGATGAGCACCGGGGAATGGTCGACCTATCTGAGCGGCGAACTCGGGGTCGGCGAGCCCCCGGAGACCGTCGCGCGGGAGGTGATAGAGCGGATGTCCGAGCGCTACGCCGAGGGCGTGCCGGTGCTGCCGGGTGCGGTCGAGGCCGTGCAGCGGATCTGTGAGCACTGGCCGCTGGGGCTGGCCAGTTCGTCGCCGCGCGCGCTCATCGACACGGTGCTGGGCCGGACGGGTCTGATCGAGTACTTCTCCGTCACCTTCTCCACCGAGGAGGTCGATCGCGGCAAACCGGCGCCTGACGTCTACCTGACGGTCGCGACGTTCCTGCGTCAGCGGCCGAGTGACTGTGCGGCCGTCGAGGACTCGAGCAACGGCCTACGCTCTGCCCACGCGGCCGGGATGCGGGTGATCGCGGCGCCGCGCCCGGAGTACCCGCCCGCTTCCGATGCGCTCGGCCTGGCCGCCAAGGTCATCTCCGGCCTCGACGAACTCACTCCCGGGCTGATCACCGGCTGAGCCGTCGCCAGGTCAGGGCCGATAAGAAGTCAGCAGGGTGCGGGCGGCGGCAGCCAGGTCCTCTTCCAGCCAGGCGGGCAGCTGCGCGGCGTGGGCGTGGCGGCGCAGCGCCGCATAGGGCAGGTCGACGATCGCGCGGCTGACCGCATCGATCTCTCGCTCCTCGTCCCTCCCGAACAAGGCGAGCGCGATGCGGCGCAGATGCTCGATCAGCGGCGCGTTCATCTCGGCCAGGGTCGCGCGGAACTCGGCGTCCGGCTCGCCGTCGAGCAGATCGCTGGGACGCAGCTCCAGCAGGAGCTTGGCGTCCTGGGGGAGTTCGCGGCCGAACCGCAAGGCGGCGCGCACCATCCCGACGCCCGCCTCCACCGGATCCGGCTGGTCGGCGGCGGCGAGGGTGCCGTCCTGGAAACGGCGCAGCGCGCGCAGCCACGCCGCGGTGAGCACACCGTTGCGGTTGCCGAAGCGGTGATACAGGGTGCCGACCGGAGCGCCACTGGCCTCGGCGATGGCCGACACGCTGGCCGCGCGGGGCCCTTCGGCGAGGACCAGCGCGCGTGCTGCGTCGAGGATCACGTCGCTGTCGTGCTTGCGGGGCGGCGCCATGTACTAGTACGTTCCTTCTATATGGAGCGATTGTCCTATATTGATGAGCATGCCAGATCGGTCGACGCGAATCGCGACCGGGCGTGGCAAGCGATGCTGAGAGTCGTCTGCCGCGACCCGCACAAGCCGTCGCCGCCCACCGGGTTCGTCGTCGATTCCGTCGCGGAACCGCACCGTTTGGCGCTGCGCGGCCAGCACTGGTTCTCGAAATACGCGCTGATCTTCGAATTGGACGAGGAAGGCCCTGGCCGGACTCGCGTCCGCGCGCGTAGTTACGGCGACTTTCCCGGTCTGCACGGCCGGATCTATCGTGCGCTGGTCGTGGGGACGGGGGGTCACCGATTGGCGGTGCGTCAGATGCTGCGCAGGATCGCGGCGGCGGCATGATCCCGGGGACGGTGTGGGGCGCCACCGAAGCCGAACGCGAGGCTCCCTTGCCGTGCGACGACCGGCAACCGGGCGGTCTCCAGGCCGATCGAGCGATCAGCGTCGACGCGCCGCCCACTCTCGTCTACGCCTGGCTGTGCCAGTTGCGCGTCGCGCCCTACAGCTACGACCTGCTGGACAACTTCGGCAAACGCAGCCCGAGCCGGCGCGACCCGATGCTCACCGAACTGGCGGTGGGGCAACGGTTCATGTCCCAATTCGAGCTGGTCTCCTTCGCCTTGGGCAGGCACATCACGCTGGTCTCGGGCAAGGTGTGCGTCACCTATGCGGTGCGACCAGAAGGCACGGGAACCCGCCTCCTGGTCCGGATACGCTGCGGCGCGCCCAGACTCGTCGCGGTGACATTGGCCCTCGGCGACCTGCTCATGATGCGTAAGCAACTGCTGACGCTGAAGAAACTCGCCGAAGCCGAATACCGCGCGGCCCCCGCGGATTCTCCGGGACCACCGGAACGGTAGCGCCGCATCGGCCGCGAGGTGCCCGACCGGCGACGGTAGAGCGATCCGGGCGGTGGGGGAGACCGGAGGTCATCCGCACGAGCGAAGGGTGAGGTTTACGAAAGGCGTTCGACCAAATCGAACTTGCGTTGTTCATAGCCTTTCGGCACGGTGTCGCGGACCGAGATCAGGGCGTGTGCCCAAGAGCCGAGGAGAGTGCGGTCGCCCACCGTGCGGCCGGGATCCGGTGTGGGTTCGGCGGTGAGCAAGGGGAGTGGGTGGATGCGGTGACGGGCCTCGTTCTCCAGTACGGTCGCTTTGTCCACGAAGATCCGCAGGTCGTGATTGAGGAGATAGCGGCCGACCGCGCCGTGTTCCGGCGGCCGCAGTGCGGCGACCGAACCTGCTGTGCGATAAAGGTTTTCGCCTAGTCGTGGTCGTTGCGCATCCCGGCCCGCCCAGGTGACCCGAGCGGGTTCGGTGAGCAGTCGCTCGATCCCTTGGACGAGGTGGTGGCCGATCCTGGCGTGTTCCATGAGCCGCGGGCCCGCGTCCACGTAGCCGAGCAGGCGGTGGTCGCCGGTGCGGAGTACTGCTCGATAGAGCTGCCACACGTAGTCGTATTCCCTTCGGTGGTAATCGATTTCGTTGCATGCTCACACGCGTTTGCGGTGTGGCGATTACAGCGGCGTTACCACCGTGGTGCGGTCAATCGGCCTGCGCGCAGGCGACCGCCCGGTCGAGCAGGAGGGCCTGCTCGGAAGTATTGCCCGTCAGTTCCGCCGCGCGCGTGAATTCGGCGCGGGCCTGCGCATACCGGCCCAGCTGGGCGAGCAGGTCGCCGCGCACGGCGTAGCGCAGGTGGTAGTCGGTGAGGGCGCCCGCGGCGACGAGCGCGTCCACCAGCTCCAGCCCCGCTGCGGGGCCGTGCACCTTGCTCACCGCGACTGCGCGATTCAGCTCCACGACGGGGGAGGGAAAGCGTTGCGCCAGAACGGCGTACAGTCCGGCGATGCGCCGCCAATCGGTCTCTTCCGGCGTCGCCGCCATCGCGTGCACCGCGGCGATCGCGGCTTGCAGCGCGTACCGTCCCGGCGGCAAGGCGCGCTCACGTGCCGTGCTGTTCGCCCGCCCGAGGGCGGCCAGCCCGCGCCGGATCAGCAGGCGATCCCACCGTGCGCGGTCCTGGTCGTCGAGCAGCACCACCTCTTCGCCGGTTCCGGTGCGCGCGGGCAGCCGGGAAGCCTGTAGCTCCAGCAGCGCGACCAGGCCGTGCGTCTCCGGCTCGGCGGGCAGCAATTCGCCGAGCATGCGGGCCAGGCGCAGCGCGTCCTGGCACAGCTCCTCGCGGACCCAGTCCTCGCCCGCCGTCGCCGCGTAGCCCTCGTTGAAGATCAGGTAGACCACGGCCAGCACCGAGGCCAACCGATCGGCCAGCTGGGCACCGCGTGGCACCGTGTAGGGGACCCGCTTGTCGGCGATGGTGCGTTTCGCGCGCACGATCCGTTGCGCCACGGTCGATTCCGGCACGACGAACGCCCGGGCGATCTCCTCGGTGGTCAGTCCGCCGAGCAGCCGCAGGGTGAGCGCGACCCGGGCCGGTTCGGTGAGCACCGGGTGACAGGCGGTGAACATCATTCGCAGCAGGTCGTCCTCGACCAGGTCGTCGTTCGTATCGGGCGGCGGCTGCTCGGTCACGAGATCGCGACCGAGCAGCTCCAGCTTGCGGGCGAAGGTGCGGTTGCGCCGCACCCGATCGATCGCCCGGTGCTTGGCGGTGAGCATGAGCCAGCCGCCCGGGTTCGGCGGCACGCCGTCGCGCGGCCACTGCTCCAACGCCGCGACCAACGCGTCCTGCGCCAGTTCCTCGGCGGCGCCGATATCGCCGACCATCCGGGTGAGCCCGGCGACCAACCGGGGCCACTCCATCCGGGTCACGGCTTCGGCGGCGCGTCGCGCCGAATCCGCGGACGGCTGCCCGCTCATCCGCCGTGCCCGCTCAGGCGGGTTCGGCGATCTGCCGGACCTCGCCCTCGATGTCCCATTCGGGTCCGTGTACGGCGAGGAAACGAGAAGTCCATTCCACCGCCTCTTCCTTCGACTTGACCTGCAGAATGCAGTATCCGCCGACGATCTCCTTGGATTCGGTGAACGGTCCGTCCAGCACGGTCTGCTTGCCGCCGGACTGGGTGACCCTGGTGGCTTCGGTGATCGAGTGCAGACCGTTGGTGTCCAGCAGCACGCCCGCCTTGGTCATCTCCTCGATCACCTTGCCCACCTGTTCGACCAGCGCGTCGTCCGGCTCCGGGGAAGTGTCGGGGTCAAGGCGGATGAGCATCATGTATCGCATCTCGGCATCCTCGGTCGATGTGGCGTCAGGATCGGTCGATCCTCACATCACTGCATCGAACGACCCCCGCCCGAATCGACATGTCGGCGGAAATTTCTCCGGCCGAAGCGCCTACCGCGGCCACGCGATGGTTTTGCGGGCCGCTCGCGCGGTCCAACGGCCGTCGTCATGGCGGACCTCCACCGGGTGTGCGAAGGCGGCGGTGACGTTCTCGGTGGTGATCGTCTCCAGCGCGGGGCCCGCCGCGACGGAGTGACCGTCCGCGATGAGCAACGCGTGGGTCGTCGTGCTGGGCAGCTCTTCCAAGTGGTGGGTGACCAGGATGGAGGCGACGTCGGGGTGGGTACGGTCCAGGGTGTCGAGAGTGTCCAGCAACTGCTCGCGCGCGGCGACGTCCAGGCCGGTGGACGGTTCGTCGAACAGCAGTAGCCGTGGCTCGGCGATCAGCGCTCGGGCGATGAGCGTGCGGCCGCGCTCGCCCTGGCTCAGCGTGGGCCAGATCTCCGTCGCCTTCCCGGTCAGGCCCACGGTGTCGATCATCGCGTCGGCTCGGTCGAGCTGGTCGGCTGTCGGTGTCCAGCGCATGGGGGTGTCGATCGTCGCGGTCAGGCCGGTCAACACGACCTCGCGGATGGTCAGCGGAGACCGCAACGGGTGGCGTGGGTTCACCTGGCCGATGCCGCGGCGCAGCTGCTGCAATTCGACGCGGCCGAGTTCAGCGCCGAGCACACGGACCGAACCCGACGTGGGGAAGGTGACCGCGCCGCAGAAGCCGAGCAGGGTGCTCTTTCCCGCGCCGTTCGGACCGAGCAGCGCCCAGCGTTCGCCGGCGCGCACGGTCAGCGAAATCCCGCCGATGATCTTCTTGCCCTCGCGGCGGAAGGTCACGTCGGTCAGTTCCAGCACCGGTTCGGTCACGTGAAAGCCTCTTTCAGAGTGGTCAGGTGGGCGCGGCTGTACTCCGCCGCGGCGGCCGGGTCGCGGGCGGCGATGGCGTCGGCCAGCCGCTGATGCGCGGCGTGATCCACGGGCTCCGACGGCACCGGGCGGATCTTCAACATGTCGATCATCGCCAGCCGCAACCGGGGCAGGAAGGTGTCGAACAACTGGGTCAGTACGTCGTTGTGGGCGGCCACGATGACCGCCCGGTGGAACGCCATATCGGCGTCTACGTGCTCGGCCACCGGCTCGCCGTGTGCTTCGCGCGCGGCCAGGGCCCGGCGGATCATGCGCAGGTCGGCGGGGGTGCGCCGCTGGGCGGCCAGTGCGGCGGCCTCGGCCTCGATGGCGATGCGCGCCTCGATCACCGAGGCGATGGTGGCGCGGCGCAACACGGCGTCCCATTCCTCGGTCGCCTCGAGCGCGGTCACGAAAACGCCCGCGCCCTGCCTGCTGTCCAGGACGCCTTTACCGGCCAGCTCGCGGATCGCCTCCCGCAGCGTCGAGCGTCCGACGCCGAGCTGTGCGGCCAGGGTGGTCTCACCGGGCAGGCGGTGACCCAGCGGCCATTCGCCCGCCTGGATGCGGACGAGCAGCACTTCGGCCGCCTGCGCGGCCAGTGGATGGCGCCGTACCTGGTAGATCATTCACTACCTCTCTACTTGTCTGAGGAGTCGTGTACAGTCTAGCCATCATGCGCACCATGCTTCTGCTTAGCCGCCACGGCGGGGCCTGAACGACCGGCCGCCCGCCGTGGGGCTTCGTCGTGGCCGGTCACCCTTGTCGTGACGGCCGCAATGGCCAGGAAGCAGACCCATGACCACCGCATTCCCCACCATCCACACGCCTGCGGGGCAGGTGCCCGATCAGGCTCCGGCGTGGAATCGCCAGCGGCGCTCGCAAATGCCGTCGCACCGCTATCGTGACATCCACCGACGCGTGGAAGTACCGCTCACGCAACGAAAATGGCCCGACGCCCGGCTCACGCAGGCGCCTCTGTGGGTGCCGGTCGATCTGCGCGACGGCAATCAGGCACTCGCCGAGCCGATGGACCCGGCGCGCAAACGACGCTTCTTCGAGCTCCTGGTCGCCTTGGGCTACAAGGAGATCGAGGTCGGCTACCCGTCGGCGTCCCAGACCGACTTCGACTTCGTTCGCCTCATCGCCGAGGAGAATCTCGCGCCCGAGGACGTGACGATCGCCGTCTTCACCCCGGCGCGGCGCGATCTCATCGAGCGCACCGTCGCATCGGTCCGCGGCATCCCCAACGACGTCGTGATCCACATGTACACCGCGACGGCTCCCGCGTGGCGGGACATCGTGCTCGGCAAGGACCGCACGGCGCTGCGCGAGCTGATCCTCGACGGCGGGCGCGCAGTGCTGGACTGCGCCGGGGACCTGCCGAACGTGCGGTTCGAGTTCTCGCCCGAGGTGTTCAACCTGACCGAGCCCGACTACGTCCTCGAGATCTGCGACCGGATGACGACATTGTGGGACGCCACACCGCGGCGGCCGGTCATCCTGAACCTGCCCGCCACCGTCGAAGTCGCCACCCCGAACGTCTACGCCGACCAGATCGAATACATGCACCGCAATCTGGCTCGCCGCGACAGCGTCATCCTGTCGGTGCACCCGCACAACGATCGCGGCACCGGCGTCGCGTGTGCCGAACTGGCGGTACTCGCGGGCGCGCAACGCGTCGAGGGCTGCGTCTTCGGCAACGGTGAGCGTACCGGCAACGTCGACATCGCCACGCTGGCGCTGAATCTGCACGCGCAGGGCGTCGATCCGATGATCGACTTCTCCGACATCGACGAGATCCGGCGAACCGTCGAATATTGCACGCGTATGCCGATCCACGAAAGACACCCGTATGTGGGCGATCTGGTGCACACCGCGTTCTCCGGGACTCATCAGGACGCGATCAAGAAGGGCATGGCCGAGCATCGCACCCGGGCCGCCACGACGGGCATTCCCGAGCGCGCGGCCGACTGGCACGTGCCGTATCTGCCCATCGATCCCGCCGACCTCGGCCGCAGCTACGACGCGGTGATCCGGGTCAATTCCCAATCCGGCAAGGGTGGCATCGCCTACCTGCTGCACACCGAATACGGCATGGACCTGCCACGACGCCTGCAGATCGATTTCGCCGGGCACGTGCAAGCGCTCGCCGACGACACCGGCGTCGAGATCGGCGCCGCCGAACTGCGTGACCTGTTCGAGGCGATCTACTGCGACGACCCGTCGGGGCTGGCCGTGAAGGACTGGCGCACCAGCGGCGCCGGCGCCGAAGCGGACACCGAGATCACGCTGATCGTCGACGGCGTCACCCACCGTACGCGGCGCGGCGGCGGCCCGGTCGCGGCGCTCACCGAGGCACTGGCCGAGGCGGGGTATCGCATCGAGGTGCTCGGCCTGACCCAGCAGGCGACGGACCGAGACGAGGGCGCCATCGCTTACCTGGAATACCGCAGCGGCGAACACCTCGGTTGGTCCTGCGGCCGAGCCGATTCCGCGCAGGCGGCGGCATTCGCCGCGATCCTGCGCGCTGCCGGACGCTCGGCCCGGCGGTGACCATCTGGCACCCGCTCTCGCGCTGACCGACTCGTGGCGCGATGGCAGGTCGCGGCTGGTGCGCGTATCACGCGCGTACCACCGACGATCCGATCGGGTACTCGAGCCCCGGTACCCGATCGGATGCGGGCGCTGCACGGCAGGTGACGGTCAGGCTCCGGCGAAACGGTCGCCGGAGAACCGAATTTTCCCGGTCAGAACATGCCGTGCGGTATCTGCGCGGGCTCGGGCACCGATTGCACGACATCCCAGTGCTCCACGATCTTTCCGTCGGCCACCCGCCAGATGTCGACCACAGCCAGGTCGGGCTCTTCGTCGCCCGGCGGGATCATGCGGTAGTGCATGACCACGTATTCGTCGTCGGCGATCACCCGCGCCAGCTCCAGCTTCGACCCGGCCACCGGTGCCTGGGCGATGAACTCGATGAAAGCGTCCTTCCCGGAGGGATTTCCGGGGCTGTGCTCGAGGAAGTCGTCGTGCAGCAGAGTGCCCAGCACGTCGACGTTGCCCGCCGCGAACTCCGTGAAGCCGTTCAGGAGCAGTTCCCTGTTGCGCGCTGCCGCGCTGTCGTTCGTCATGCCGACGAGACTGGCAGCGCGCGAACCGGGGTGTCGATTACCCGCCATGTAATGGCGGGCGTGACCCGGGCGTCGTGATACTGGGCCGATGAACGGTGATCGACCGGTCGGCGAGCTGCTGCGAGAGTGGCGGCACCGGCGGAAGCTGAGCCAGCTGGACCTGGCCATCCAGGCCGACGTGTCCGCCCGGCATGTCAGTTTCGTCGAGACCGGCCGCACGACGCCCAGCCGAGCCATGGTGCTGCACCTGGCCGAACAGCTCGACATTCCGCTTCGCGAACGCAATCGCGCGCTGATCGCCGCCGGACACGCTCCCGAGTTCCGGCGCAGTGACTGGAACGACCCCGCGCTGCGGCGCGCCCGCGACGCGGTGCAGCGGGTACTGCGGCTGCACGAACCGTATCCGGCGCTGGCGGTGGACCGGCGCTGGAATCTGGTGCAGGCCAACGATTGTGTGGGCGTGTTCTTCGACGGTGTGGATCCGCGACTGCTCGAACCGCCGATCAACATGATGCGGCTCGGCCTGCACCCGGCGGGCTTCGCCTCCCGGCTGCGCAACCTCGAGCAGGTCCGCGCTTTCCTGCTGCCCCGCCTGGCGCGCCAGGTGATGGCGACCGGAGATCCCGAACTGGCCGCGCTGCACGAGGAACTGCGCTCCTACGGCTCGCCGGGCGGCGCGGACAGTGACATCGCGGACATCCTGCTGCCGATCCGACTGCGCCACCGCGACACGGAACTCGCGTTCTTCAGCGCGATCACGACCTTCGGCGCGGCATTCGACATCACGCTCGACGAGGTCGCGGTCGAAGCGTACTTCCCCGCCGACGACGAAACGGCTGCCTACCTGCGTGCGTGCGCCGAAACCGGCCGGTGAGCGACGGGCGTCGGGTCAGTCGCGTGCGGTGAATCGCTCCGCGGGCTCGCCGGTGAGGTGCCCGGCGGGCAGCTTGCGGCCGCAGAGGACGAGCAGCAGGTCCTGGGCGCGCCCCGACAGCACCGTCCCGGACCCGTAGCTGAAGTCCAGGTCGTCGGCGCGCAGTTCGATGCCGCCGAGTTCGGCGCCGAACAGCTTGACGGTCCTGGGGTCGATCGTGTCCAGCACCAAGCGCATCCGGTCCTCGGGCACCAAGCGGTCCAGGCCCAGGGCAACGGTGATGTCCAGCCCGTGGATCACATCGTGGCTCAACGCGTTGGAGAGCCCGCCGCCCGGCGGGCGCCAGGGGTGATCGACGTTGTCCCACAGTGATTTCAGCAGATCCGAGGTGCTCAGCGTGGCGGCGTCCATCCGGGCGGTGCGGTCGGCCAAGCGGTTGAAGTTCCCGAACGCCGCGACCATCCCCACCGCCAGGCGCGCGCTCGACAGGCGATACGGCATGGTGATGTGCGCGACCACTTCGCGTACCCGCCAGCCCGCGCAGAGGGTCGGCGAGTCCCAGCCCTCGGCGTCCAGTCCGGCCAGGAGTTCGGCGAGTTCGGCTCGTTCCGCCGTCACCGCCCTTCGCACCTGGGTATCGGTCATTCGTCCACCTCTCTTCGACGAGGTGATCCAACCCCTCCGGCCGTCGAGGCGCCACCCGGCGACGAAAATCGGCTACCCGCAGAGCGGAAACAGGGCGCTTCCGGATTCGCTGCGCACGCAGGGACTGCGGTGAAGACAGTGGTCAGCCGTACAGCGCCTGGCGGGTCCTCCGATACGCGGCCCGGATGTCCCGTCCGGTCGCGGTGTCGGCCGGTGGCGGAATCTCCGCGACCGAGCATGCGGGCCAGGACGGCGGCCGGGACGTGCCGCTGAGCGCCCATGCCGCTTGCCTGGCAGCGCCGAGTGCCACGTACTCGGCCGGTTCCGGCACCGTCACCGTGACGCCGAAGACCTGCGCGGCGATGGCCGCCACCAGCCGGGAGCGCGCCGCGCCGCCGATGAGCAGCACGCGCCGCGGCGAGACCCCGCCGATCTCGGTGAGGTGGTCGAGCGCGTCGGCGAGATGACACAGCAGAGCCTCGAAGGCGGCGCGGGCCACTGTGCCTGCGCGCATCGCCTCCGGCCGCAACCCGTGCAGGCTGCCCGCGGCGTGCGGCAGGTTGGGCGTGCGTTCACCGGCGAGGTAGGGCAGCATGACCACGCCGTCCGCGCCCGGCGGCTCCTGCGCGGCCAGCGATTCCAGCGTCGGCAGATCCACGCCGAGCAGATCGGCGGTCGAAGTGAGGATGCGGGCGGCGTTGAGCGTGCAGACCAGCGGCAGGAACGCGCCGGTGGCGTCCGCGAAACCGGACACCGCGCCGGTCTCGTCGGCGGCCGGACGGTCGGTGCGAGCGTATGCCGTTCCGCTGGTGCCGAGGGAGACCACCACATCGCCATCAGTGATGCCCAAGCCGAGCGCGGCCCCGGCGTTGTCTCCCGTTCCGGCGGCGACCAGTGCGCCCGAAGGTGTGTGCCCGGCGGACTGGTCCGGGCCGAGGACCCGGGGCAGGCCCGGGTGGCGCCCACGAAAAGCCATGGCGAGCAGATCTTCGCGATAGTCTCCGTCGGCTGGTGACCAATAGCCGGTGCCGGAAGCATCGCCCCGATCGGTGGTCGGCTCGAGCATGTGTCCCGGTCCGCCGCCCCGTAGCCGCCAGGTCAAGTAGTCGTGTGGCAGCACGACGTGGGCGGTGTTGTCGGCGAGTTCCGGCTCGTGGTCGGCCAGCCAGCGCAGTTTGGCGACGGTCAGGCCTGCCACCGGTACGTTGCCGACCGCATCGGCCCACGCCCGCGGGCCGCCCAGGTCGGCGATCAGTTCCTTCGCCGCGTCGGCGGAGCGGACGTCGTTCCACAGCAGCGCGTCCCGCACCGGGACACCCGCCGCGTCCAATGGGACCAAGCCCTGTTGCTGCCCCGCGACGGCTACCGCGTCGACGTCGTCGAGCAATCCCGCACTCGCCGTCTGTAGCGCGTCCCACCACGCGGCCGGGGCGACCTCGGTCCCCTCGGGGTGCGTGGCCCGCCCCTGAGCGAGAACCTCACCGCTGTCGGCGTCGCAGACCACGACCTTGCACGCCTGGGTGGAACTGTCGACTCCCGCCACGGTCGTCATGGCGCCTGCCCCGATCGAAGCCCGCTCGCGTCGCCGACACCGCCCCCGTCGCACAGCGGACGCGGGCGGATCGACACCTCGGCGGAAACCGGTCGCATTTCGAGGACGAGCCCGTCGCGCGATCCGGCGAATCGTCCGATCGTCTGGAGCACACCCATACCGACCACCTTGCCCCTCGCCGCCCGGCACCGGAGCCTTTCGGGTATTCCGCCGCCGTATCGGGCAGACTGTCGCGATGAGCATCGACCCCACCGACGTGCGCATCCGCACGGGAGACGGGACGCAGCTGCCGGAGCTGACCGAGGAAGCGCTCGGCGACCTGCTCGGCGAACCGGCCGGGCCGGAAGACGCCGTGCTCGAACTCAGCCGTGCCGACCTGCACGAGATCCGGGCCAGGCTGCTGCCCGACGGCGTCTACGAGTTGGAGCACCGGGCCGGGTCGGCGACCGAGTCGTTCCAGATGTACACCTCCGACCCGGTGCTGGTGCGTGCTGTGCTGTGGGCATGGCTCTGCGACGATCCGTGGTGGCGCGACTCGGTCGCGTGGTTCCCCGTCGACCCGGCGATCGCCGAGCTGCGCGCCGTGCAGGACGAACTCACCGGACTGCTGGACGGCCTGACCGTGATGGACGATCTCACCGCGGGCATGGACGCGGCGCTGGCGCGCGCCGACGAACTGCTGGCGTCGGAGCTCCCACCGGATGCGGACGACTCCGCTCAAGCCTGATACCACCAGGCGGTGGTCGCCACGTCGGCGTCCTCCAGCGGGAGATAGGTCTCGGCGTCCTGCCATCCGAGGGCTTGGACGGTGACGCGCAGTTCGCGGTCGAAACAGATCGGATCGCGCACATGCCAGCGATACATGCCGAAGCGCTGATCCGCTCGATAGATTTCCTCCGGCGGCAGCACTTGATGCAGCCCGAGATAAGGCGTGGAATATGTCCGGTATGTCCCGTCGAGATCGAAATTCCAGGCGCCGCCGAAATAGTCTTCGGTGCCCGTCCCGCAAATGGTCGGATGCTCGGTGTCCCCGTCGAGGAAGAACTTGACCTCGCCCTCGCCCCACCATCCCGGCGCGCCCGGGCGGATGGCGAGGTAGGTGCCGACGTAGCGGCCCGGCCCCGGCACCGTGTCGAGCACGGTGTGGACGGCAGGGTTCCCCAGGCCGGTGGTCCGCGTCCACCGGGTGTGCAGATACCCCGCTTCGTCCGGTACGTCCTCTTCGGTGTAAGTCGCCTGGTAGTACACCGGAACCTCGCGTCCGCAGTGGTTTTCGAGCGTGATGCGAGCGCGGTGCCGAAACGGCATGGGCCAGTAGCTGTTCAATCCCCCAGCGGGCGCGACGACCACCATCTCCGAACTCAGCAGGGCGGTCTCGCCCCATCCGTTGCAGAAGAAGTCGCCGAGGGGCGAGGAGATCGCGGGCCGTGCCGCGTCGTCCCAGGTTATCCGCAGCGTCAGCCCGCGAAGGACGGAACGCTCGGTGGTCAACCAGAAGTGCCGGAAAACGCCGGGACCGGATACGTCGGCCAGCGTGGCGGTTTCGCCGTGGGCGAGCGCGATCGAGGGGGAAATCTTCCATCCCGCCCCGAGCAGCCGTGCCGCGTGCGCTCCGGTGCCGTCGGTCGCCCGCGCGCCCGCGCCGGGCGCCCCCGTCGGATTCTCGGCGCTGACCGACCGCGTTCGCGTGCCGTCCAGCCGCCACAGTTCACCGCCCGGCGCGGTCACAGTCCCGGCCACCCGTAACGGGGTGCGGTCGGCGCGAGCCCGGCCCGGTGCGCCGTGGCGGCCCCGCCGGTCGCGGCCAACTGCCGGGTGTCGGTCTGCTGGGCGAGTTCCCGGCGGAACTGGTCCATGTCCAGCCAGAGGATCTGCTGCACAAGGTCTTCCAGCGCGTCCGAGGCGAGGGCGCCCGCGGCGGAGTAGACGAGCAGGCCGTCCCGGAACGCCATCACCGTCGGGTACTGCGTCACCTGGGCGGCAGCGGTCAACGCGACCTCGGCTTCGGTGTCGACCTTGCCGTGCACGATCTGCGGATGCCGCTGCGACGACGCTTCGTACACCGGAGCGAAATACTGGCACGGCCCACACCAACCGGCCCACCAGTCCACCAGCACGATCGGATGCGACGTGACGACGGAGTCGAAATTGTCCTGGGTCAAGGTGATCGTGGGCATGACATCCTCGTATCGTTCCGCGGAGCAACTGTGCATCGTCGCACGGATATTCGCGATCAGGAAGCCGCCCCGGCGCGGTGCTGTTCGGCCGCGAGGAAATGCGCGATATTCGTCGTCCGATCGTACAGATCGCGGTAGTGCCGGTAGTACTCGTCGTAGATCGCGACACTTTCGGGCTGCGGTCGCACGGTGTCGACGACGGGATTCCACCCGGAGGTGTCGATCCCGGCGGCCTCGGCCGCGAGCAGGGCGTCGCCGAGACTCGCCCCGACGGTGTCGGCGGGCAATTGCTGCGGCAGCCCGGTGACATCGGAGACGATTCGGGTCCACAGCCCGCCTCTGGTGCCGCCGCCCACCGCGACCAGACGTCCCGCCTGCCCGCCTGCTTCGGTCATGGCCTCGAGGTTGTGGCGCACTCCGTAGGCGATGCCTTCCAGAACCGCGCGGTAGAGCTCGGTCCGTCCGTGCCCGAGGGTCAATCCCGCGACGATGCCGCGCGCGTCCGGATCGAACAAGGGCGTGCGTTCCCCGGCGAAATAGGGCAGCGCGAGCAACCCCCTGCTCCCCGCGGGCACCTCCGCTGCCGCGGCGACCAAGTCGGTGAACTCGCCACCCACGAGCTTGCGCAGCCAGTCGGTGACCGCGCCGGAGGTGGCCATGCCCGCGGCGAGGGTATACGTGCCCGGCCAGGTGCCGCAGGTGCCCCAGAGGCCGGGATGTGGGCGCGGGTCGGTGAGCACCTGCACCAGGAACATGGTGGTGCCGTACATGATCATCGCGTCGCCCGGAGCGCGGACGCCGACGCTGGCCGCCTCGGCCCAGGCATCGATGGTCCCGGTGGTGACGGGCAGCCCCGACGGAAGTCCGGTCGCGGCCGCCGCGTCCGCGCTCACCCGGCCCACGATCTCGGTGGGCCAGGCCAGCTCCGGCAGCCGCCAGCCCGGCACGATCCGCTCGGCCCAGTCGCTCGCCCAGGCACGTTCGCGCAGGTCGTAGAGGGGCACGCACTGACTGGCCGATTGGTGGTCCAGCACGTACCGGCCGGTGAGCCGGTGCACCAGGAAAGAACTCGCCATCAGCAGCATCGCGGTGCGTGCGGCGACATCCGGCTCGTGCCGGGCCAGCCACCGGGCTTTCGGGCCGACAGCCTGGCTGGTCAGCGGCGATCCGGCGCGGTCGAGCACGGCCCGCGCGCCGAATTCGTCGTTCAATTCCGCTATCTCGACGCTCGCCCTGGTGTCGACGCCGTAGAGGATGGCCGGTCGCAACGGCCTGCCCTTCGCGTCGGCGGGCAACAGGCACGGGCCGATGCCGGACACCGCGAGTCCCTCGAGCGCGGCGCCGCCGGCCGCCGCCACCAGCTCACGGGCGAGTGCGAGAAAATCCGCCCACCACACCTTCTCCGCGTCGTGCTCGACCCAGCCGGGGTGCGGCATGGATACCTCATGCGCCCGCTCGGCCCTGGCGATGACCGTGCCGCGCGCGTCGGTGAGCACGCCCTTCGAACTCGAGGTCCCGATGTCGATACCGAGAAACATCGTCACCGCGTGAACTCGTCCACCGTGACGTCGAGCAATTCGCACGTCGCGCGCACGGCTTCTCGGTGGTCGCCGGGCACCGCGTGAATGTGGTTGGCGCCGAAGCGGTTCAGGAAATCCTCGGCGCGCGCGTCCAGCCGGGCGAACGCGTGCGGCCATTCCCGGGTAGACTGCTTCATCAGGGCTTCGTTGGTCTGCTCGTCGTATTCCTCGAATTCGCCGAGCATCAGCTGCATGCGGTAGTCGCCGTCGAGCCGGGTGAGCCGGGCGAGAGTCATCCGGCCCGGTGCGGCCAGATGATGCACCGAGGCGCCGCCCGCGGGAAAGAAGAACACCTCCGGGTACAGGTGCACCTTCGCCAGGTTCTCCGCCGGATCGTCGCTACGGGCGGCGAACCAGGTGGCGTGCTGGCCGGAATTGCAGAGATCCCAGATGTCCCGATCGGCGTGATAGTGCCGGACGTCGGCGAACAGCACCGGGGTGCCCGCGATCCCTTTGAGCAGCTGCATGGTCAGCGCGCCGTCCATGTCCGCCTCGGTCGCGCAGACGTGCGGCTCCTTCGGTCCGTTCCAGTCGTAGGGATCGTTGAGGAAGGCCTCGGTGACGTCCATGGTGGCGAAATACTGGGTGAGTTCGGGCTGCCCCTTGATCCCCGAGAAATCCAGGCGCCACTCGTCGATCAGCTCGCGCACCGCCAGATACGAGCGGATCTGACGTTCCAGCAGTTGCGGGGTGAGCTTGGCGCCGTCGTAGTACACGCCCGCGGTGTTGCGCTCCAGCCACTCGCGCGCGGCCTTCGCCTCGCCCGCGTCGGCCAGTTCCGCGCGCCGCACGATCTCCCACTGATCGATTTCCTCGACGTCGATGCCGAACAGGCGCTGCCACTGATCGGTGTTGGCGACCGCGGTGTTCATGCCCATCGGCCGCCCACCGAAGCGCCCGAACGTCGAACCGCGCAGGCTCGCCACGGCTGCCGCGGCCCGCGCGCGCACGCCGATCGCGTCGATGAGTTCGGGATCGGACGGATCGCCCCACAGCCTGCTGTGCCGACGTCCGATCTGATCCAGCGCACCTCCGGCGGCGAGCATGCCCACCATTCCCGGCTGGACCGGGTCGATATTCGACAGCAACAGCAGCGGCCCCGGAATCGCGCCCGCCGCCAGCATGGTGAAATGCGGGAACGCCCAGACCGCGTAATGCAGGACGGTGAGATCGACGCCCGCCGCGGCGACCGCGCGCGCCACCGCACCGGCCGACGCGTTGTCGCTGATCGGCGCCGCGCCACGGACCACATCGTGGCCCGCGTCCGCGAGCGCGGCCACCAGCCGGTCCTCGGTGGAGGCGATGAAATCGGCGATGCCCGCATGCACATAGTCGCGGCCATCGGAGATGCTGATGATGCCGATACGGGCCATGCCGGTCCCTCCCGTAGGTGGGTGATCGGAGAGTTCGACTCGCTCAAGAGATACCAGCCGCGACCGCGCTCGGAGACGCGTTTCGCCGAAATAGCGCTCGGCCCGGTGCTTCGGACCGCTTAGCGCGGAACCGTTTTGACGACCCGCGACTGCGGGAAGCCGAGCGGCGCCAGATGTACCCCGCCCTGTCCCCACCCCGCACTGGTGATCCACCAGCGGCCGTCCTCGTCGACCACCTCGGCGGCGTGCGCCGCGATGTGTCCGACCTTGTCGCCGATGCGGAAATGGAAAGGATTGTCACTGCGGAAGACGTCGGTGCCGACGTAATGCGGGCGCGGACCGATGAACAAGTACCACCATCCCCCGTACCGGAGGACGTAAGGCGATTCGGTGTTGCCCGCCTCGGTGCCTTTGGCCGGGTCCGTGTACGCGATGTGCCGATCGCCCCAGTGCAGGAGGTCGGCGCTGGTGCGGTAGGCGACGACATGGTGACCACCCGCCGGGGCGCTGGTCGCGCAGTAGTACATCACCCATTGTTCGCCGACGCGCACCACCATGGGATCGCGAGCGTCGTAGCCGTCGCGGAACAGCGGGCCCTCCGCCGATCTGGTCCAGTGGAAGAGGTCGGGCGAGGTCGCCAGATTCATCGCCGCGGCGGTGCGGTCGGCGCCGCCCGCGGCGTAGAACATGTAGTACCGGCCGTGAGCGCCGAGCACATAAGGCGCCCACAGATGCGTCTCCCCGTAGTCCCGGTCCACCCGCAACGCGGAGGCATGCTTGGTCCACGCACCGTGCAGCCGGTCGGCGGTGGCGTGAGCGAACTCGATCTCGTCGAACGGATCCGCCGGCTCGAGGTGGGTGATCCCGAAAAGGTGCCACCTTCCGGCAGCGTCGCGAACGAATGTGTGATCGTTGATGTACCAGGCCTCCGACTCCCCGGCGCTCGGATCGTAGATCCGCGCGAAAGCTCCCGCCCGGACCACCTCCCGTGTCGCCATGGATTCATGATGCCGCGATCACGTCCCCGGTGGCGGAATCATCGGGCAACGACACTGCGCCGCAGGTATTCCGCGGTCAGCGACCGGTCGTCCGCCAGCAAGTCCGCCGGTGTCCCGGCGAAAACGAGTTCGCCCCCGTGCTTTCCGCCGTCGGGTCCGAGGTCGATCACCCAGTCGGCCCGAGCGACGACGTCCAGGTCGTGCTCGATGACGATCACCGTGTTGCCCGCGTCGACCAGCCGGTCCAGCAGCCCGACCAGCGCGTCGACATCGGCCATGTGCAGCCCCGTGGTCGGCTCGTCCAGCACGTAGACAGCGGCTTCGGCGCGACGCTGGAGGTGATCGGCCAGCTTGACGCGCTGGCGTTCGCCACCGGACAGCGAGGACAACGACCGGCCGAGGGTGAGATACCCGAGACCGACGTCGAGCAGCGACCGCAACGGCGTGCCGATCCGCCGGTCCCCGTCCGCGGCCCAGAAGTCCAGCGCTTCCGCCGCGGGCATCTCCAGCACGTCGGCGATGGACGCCCCGCGAATCTCGTAAGCGAGCGCCTCCGGACGGTATCGGCGTCCGTGGCAGGCCTGGCAGATCGTGGTGACCGGATCCATGTACGCCAGATCGGTGAAGATCACTCCGGCGCCGTCGCATTCGCCGCAGGCGCCGTCGGAATTGAAGCTGAACAAGCCCGGTCGGACACCGTGCCGCTTGGCGAACAGCTGACGCAGCGGATCCATGATGCCGAGATAGGTGGCGGGGCTGGAGCGCCGGGAGGCGGCGATCGCGGCCTGGTCCACCGCGATGACCTGCGGATGCGCCGCGACGAACGCGCCGGACACCAGCGTGCTCTTCCCGGAGCCCGCCACGCCGGTCACCGCAGTGAGCACACCCGTCGGAAACCGTACGGTGAGGTTCTTCAGGTTGTAGGCGTCGGCATCGGCGACGGTGAGCCATCCCGCCGGCTCGCGGACGTCCTCCTTCACCCGCCGCACCCGGCGCAGGCCCGCACCGGTCGGCGTCTCCGCACGCCGCAAGCGATCGACGGTGCCCTGGAACACCACCTGCCCGCCGCGGGAACCGGCGCCCGGCCCCATGTCGACCACATGGTCGGCGACGGCGATGACATCGGGGGAGTGCTCCACCACCAGCACCGTGTTCCCTTTGTCCCGCAGCCGGCTCAGCAGAGTGTTCAGCCGGCCCACATCCCGGGGATGCATGCCGACGCTGGGCTCGTCGAAGATATAGGTCATGCCGGTGAGGCTGGAGCCGAGATGCCGGACGACCTTCAGGCGCTGCGCCTCGCCGCCGGACAAAGTGGCGGTTTCCCGATCGAGCGACAGGTAGCCGAGCCCGACCTCCTCGATCCGGCGCAACCGGGCGACGGCGGCCTGGGCGATCGGCCGAGCCACCGGATCGTCCAGGCGGTCGAGCACCTCGATGAGGTCGGTGATCTCCAGCCTTCCGTAGTCGGCGATGCCGAGGCCATCGATCCGGCTCGCCAGCGCGGCGGCGTTGAGCCGTGCGCCCCCGCAGTCCGGGCAGACCTCCTCGGTGACCACCGCGCGGGCGGCTTCGCGATTCTTGTCCGACAACGCGGTGAGATCACGCTTGATGTAGAGGCGGTCGAACCGCTCCAACAGGCCTTCGTACGCGTTGTTTCCCGCCGAACCGTTCCGATTCTTGCGCGGCACCCGGAAACCTTTGCCATGCAGGAACAATCGCCATTCCTCGGTAGTGAAGTCCCGCAGCGGCTTGTCCGGATCGAAGAGCCCCGACTCGGCGTAGAGCTGCCATTGGAACGTTCCGACCGCGAAGGGCCCGAAGGTGATGGCGCCCTCGTTGAGCGATTTGCCGCGGTCGATGAGCTTGCCCAGATCCGGCCGCACCACGTTGCCGAGACCGCCACACGCGGGACACATGCCCAGCGGATCGTTGAACGAATAGCGCGTGGCCTCGCCCGCGCTCGGCGCGCTGTGCCGGGAGAACAGGACGCGGATGACGGAGTGGATGTCGGTCATGGTCCCGACCGTGGAACGGGAATTGCCGCCGATCGGCTTCTGATCGACGACGACGGCGGGCGCCAGGTTGTCGATCGCGTCCGCCTCCGGACGCTCGTATTTGGGCAGCCGATTGCGGATGAACCAGGTGAAGGTCTCGTTGAGCTGCCGCTGCGATTCGACCGCCACGGTCCCGAAGACGATCGACGACTTGCCCGAACCGGAGACGCCGGTGAAGACCACGATCTTGCCTTTGGGAATCGTCAGCGAGACATCGCGCAGATTGTTCTCGCGAGCCCCGACGATCCTGATGGTGTCTCGATCTGCATGCACGGACCTCACGCTAGGCAGCGATGAGGTCGGTTTCTGTCCTCCTTCGCGGCCATACTCGAGTACGTGACCCGGACCGCCGAGCGACTGCTCCAGCTGCTGTCGCTGTTGCAGACCCGCCGCGAATGGAGCGGTCCCGAACTGGCCGCGCGGCTCGGCGTCACGGTGCGGACGGTGCGCCGGGACGTGGAGCGTCTGCGCGAGCTGGAGTATCCGGTGGTCGCGAGCCTCGGCGCGATCGGCGGCTACCGCCTGGAAGCGGGCGCGGCACTGCCGCCGCTGCTGCTCGACGACGAGGAAGCGGTCGCGATCACGCTCGGACTGCGCGGCGCGGCGCAGGGCGCGGTCGCGGGTATCGAGGAATCGGCTGCTCGCGCCTTGGTGAAGCTGCAGCAGGTCCTGCCGTCGCGCTTGCGCCGCCGAGTCGACGCGATAGACGCCACCACCGTCTCGCTCGGCGGGCCCGCCGCGGGTCCGATGATCGATCCCGAGGTGTTGGTCGTCCTGGCCGCCGCCGCGCGCGACAGCGAGCGGATCCGCTTCCGATACCGCGACAAGACCGATACGGAAAGCAGCCGCCTCGCCGAACCGCACAGTCTGGTCTCGGCGGGTCGGCGCTGGTACCTGGTCGCCTGGGATGTCGACCGCGCCGATTGGCGCACTTTCCGCGTGGACCGTGTGACGTCACCGCGGCCGATCGGAATACGCTGCGCACCTCGCGCGCTGCCCACCGCCGACGCGGCGAGTTTCGTGACCAGCCAGTTGGCGCGCTCCAGACCGGTTCGTCCCGTGGTGCTGCGGGTGCATGCCCGCGCCGCCGTGCTGGCCGAGACGTTCCGCGTTCGCGCGGAGGAAGTCGAACCGCTGGACGAGCGGACCTGTCTCTTGCGCACCTCCGCGGATTCGCTGGAGTGGACCGCCCTCCGCATCGCGCACCTCGACCTGGACTTCGAGGTCGTCGAACCCGTCGAGATGAAAGACCTGCTCGCCCGGCTCGGCGCCAAACTGCTTCGTGCGGCGGACGAGCCTGGCTGAGCGAAGGCCGCCGCGGCGTGCGGATACTCGGCTGCCCGATGCGGGAAGCGGCACTACGGTGCTGCGCATGACGCTCTCAGTGGAAGACCGCCTCGATATCACCGACCTCATCGCCCGGCACGGCCACATCATCGATGCGGGCGAACTGGATCGCATGGACGAGCTGTTCAGCGCGGAGGTCGTCTACGACCTGACCGCCATGGGATACGGCGAATTGCGCGGCATCGCCGCTGTGCGTGACGCGGCCCTCGCGCTCGGCGACGCGAATCCGGTCGGCCATCACGTCACGAATGTGATCGTCACCGAAAGTGAGGCCGACCGCGCACAGGTGTTGTCGAAGGGAATCGGGATCGCCGCCGATGGTCGCTGCGGAAGCGTTACGTATGAGGACGTGGTGGTGCGAGAACCCGTCGGCTGGCGGATCACGTATCGCAAAGTCATTCCGCGCCGCGCTCCGCTGGGTGGCTGATCGCCGACGGGCGCATTGTCGTAGAAGCGCTGCCAATCGATCTTGTCGTGGTCTGAATCACACTTGTGTCATTCGCGCCGGAGTTTCGCCGCGCGCACGCCGCTGACCTGCGAAAAAGCGCGCTGGGCAGGCGATTTGACGAAGCGTTATCCGCCGCGTAACTTATTCCAAGTCAGAGCGACACGGACACCGACCCGGAGCCGAGAAGCTGAGCGGAAACGCTGAGCGGAAGGACCGGGAAACGAGGTAGGACGAGGAGCGCCTGGCGATCACACTGGCTCGATCGGGAGCCCGATTTTGATCGGGTGAGCGAATGAGCTAAGCTGGAAAAGTTGCCTCACTGAAGGTCCGAAGTAATTCGGATTGAATGTGTGTGCGTGTGTTCTTTGAGAACTCAATAGTGTGTCGATGAATGTCAGTGCCAAATATTTTTTGGTTCCGGCCTTTTCACCCCCCGTGTGG
>NZ_JBFAXY010000040.1:0-76724 GCF_040681035.1 Nocardia sp. NPDC051911 | reverse complement strand
GCCGTTGGCGGCCCGGCCGGCTTTCCCGCGGTCTATGGGCTGGCGCCGCGGGCGCGAGTCTCGACCGCTGGAACGCGAGCCATAAGGGGCCGCGAACACGCAGCGCCGCAGGCGCTGCAAATCCACACAGCGTTCAGCGCACGCGGGTCGGTTTCGTTCGCGCGCGCAGGAACTGCTGGATCGCGTGGTTCACCGGCTCGGGGTGGGTCATCGTCACCGCGAGTCGGGCTTCGGCGATTTCGATGAAGGTCGCGCCGGACAGCCCGTGGGCCAGTTCCTGGGCGCGCTCGCGGTCCATGCCGCTGTGGGTGGGGTGGATCACCAAAGCGGGGCAGGCGATTTCGCGGAGGCGGTCCAGTACCGAATCCCGGCTGAGCAGGCAGCCCGCCGCCACCTCGATGCCGCGGCGGTCGCGCACCAGCCAGCGTTGGGTCCAGATCGAGCGGTACCACTCGTCGTCGCCGATCAGCCAGGAAGCCAGCTGGTGCACGGCTCGTTCGCGGGAGCCGTCGTCGTACCACTCGTCGAGGAATTTCTGCGTCGCGGTGGACTGCTCCGGGGTGGGACCGTGTGCTTCGGTGCTGATCAGGATCAGCGCGGAGACGCGTTCCGGTGCGATCAACGCGGTGCGCAGCGCCGTGAAACCCCCCTGCGCGGTGCCGCCGACGACGGCCCGCTCGGCGCCGAGATGATCCAGGACGGTCAGCGCGTCCCTGGCCGCGGTCCAATAGGTGAAGGGTAGGCCCTCGTCCCTGGTGCGGCCGTGGCCGCGGGCATCCCAGGAGACGATCCGGAATTCCGGTGCGAGAGCGGCCGTTTGGGCGGCGAACATGGTGCGGTCCATGAGGAACTCGTGCGCCAGCAGTACCACCGGGCCGTCCCCGCCGCTGTCCTCGTAGTGGATGTCGGCATCGATCGCGCGGGCGAAGGGCACGAGCAGAAGGATAACCAGCGAGCCGGGCCGCGGGTGACGATTCGGGCGGTCGGCTCGCCTCCCACGCGGTGCCGCTGTGCCGATGATTCGCTCGTTTCGCCGCTCACTAAACTGGGCGAGTGGCACAAACCCAGAGACCGGTCCTCGTCGTCGACTTCGGAGCACAGTACGCCCAGCTGATCGCGCGGCGGGTTCGCGAGTCGAGCGTGTACTCGGAGGTGGTTCCGCACACCGCGACGGTGGAGGAGATCGCCGACAAGCAGCCGCTCGCGGTGATCCTGTCCGGTGGTCCGGCCAGCGTGTACGCCGAGGGCGCGCCGCGGCTGGATCCGCGGTTGTTCGATCTGGGGCTGCCGGTCTTCGGCATCTGCTACGGCTTCCAGGCGATGGCCCAGGCGCTGGGTGGAACGGTCGCGCACACCGGCACCCGTGAGTACGGACGCACCGAACTCAACATCGACGGTGGTTTGCTGCACGGCGGCCTGCCCACCATCCAGCCGGTGTGGATGAGCCACGGCGACGCGGTCACCGACGCGCCGGAGGGCTTCGAGGTCACCGGCACCAGCGCGGGCGCGCCGGTCGCCGCCTTCGAGGATCGCGCGCGCCGGTTGGCCGGTGTGCAGTACCACCCGGAAGTGCTGCATTCGCCGCACGGGCAGCAGGTGCTGAGCCGGTTCCTGCACGAACTCGCAGGCATCCCCTCCACCTGGACTCCGGCGAACATCGCCGATTCGCTGATCGCCTCGGTACGCGAGCAAATCGGTGACAAACACGCGATCTGCGGACTGTCCGGTGGGGTGGACAGCGCCGTCGCCGCCGCCCTGGTGCAGCGCGCCATCGGTGACCGGTTGACGTGTGTGTTCGTCGACCACGGCCTGCTGCGGGCGGGCGAGCGGGAGCAGGTGCAGCAGGATTTCGTCGCCGCGACCGGCGCCAAACTGGTGACCGTCGACGCGGTGGACAAGTTCCTCGGCGAGTTGAAGGGTGTGACCGATCCCGAGGAGAAGCGCAAGATCATCGGGCGGGAGTTCATCCGTTCCTTCGAGGACGCGGTGGGCGAGGCGGTGCTCGAGCACGGTGCGGCCGACGGCGAGACGCCGAAGGTCGAGTTCCTGGTGCAGGGCACGCTCTACCCGGACGTCGTGGAGTCCGGCGGCGGCAGCGGCACCGCGAACATCAAGAGTCATCACAATGTCGGCGGTCTGCCCGACGATCTGGAGTTCGAACTCGTAGAACCGTTGCGGTTGCTGTTCAAGGACGAGGTCCGCGCGGTCGGACGCGAGCTCGGGCTGCCGGAGGAAATCGTCGCTCGCCAGCCCTTCCCCGGTCCCGGTCTGGCCATCCGCATCGTCGGTGAAGTCACCGCCGACCGGTTGGAGACGCTGCGCAAGGCCGACGCCATCGCCCGCGAGGAACTGACGGCGGCCGGTCTGGACGCCCAGATCTGGCAGTGCCCGGTCGTGCTGCTCGCGGAGGTCCGCAGCGTCGGCGTGCAGGGCGACGGCCGCACCTACGGACACCCGATCGTGCTGCGCCCGGTCTCCAGCGAGGACGCCATGACCGCCGACTGGACCCGGTTGCCCTACGAGGTGCTGGAACGCATCTCCACCCGCATCACCAACGAGGTGGCGGAGGTCAATCGCGTGGTCTTGGACGTGACCAGCAAGCCGCCGGGCACCATCGAGTGGGAGTGAACTCCCGGCCGCCCAGCGGGCGGTGACTACTCGCCGCCGTCATCGCGTGCGAGATCAGCGGGGGCGGTGGAAAGCGCTGTACAGGATCACGCGGCCCAGAAGTACGCCGTTCGTGATGCCGGGTCTGGGATCGGGCGGTGTGGTCCGGGTGGTGGGTGGCGTCTGATCGGCGGGTTCGTCGCGCTTCATGCGGTTGTCCTGTCGTAGGAATGCGGCCCGGCTACGGCGGCGGTGGCTCGGGGCTGAACGCGAAACGGCCCGTCCAAGTGGACGGGCCGCACGCTCATCGTCGTCTGCGGGGGGAGATCACCAGCACGATGCCGATGACGATGGCGGCGAGCACGACGATCCAACCGATCGAGATCATGCCGGCCGCGGGCCAGGACGCCGGGCCGACGAAAGCCCACACGCTGATCGCGAGGGACAGCAGTCCCGCGATGAGCAGCGAGGCGGCGGGGCCGCGGCGGGAGTCGGTCGTCTCCTTCTTCTCGTTCTCAGCCACGCTGCACCTCCACGTTGCCGACGCGGACGTCGACGTTCAGATCGAGCACCGGCGCGCCGGGAGTACCGGGACCACTGATGCCCTCGGGGCAGAGGGCCTCGGCCATCGTCGCCGTGCACGTGGTGCGGACGGTCATGTCGGCGGGCAGCAGGATGTGGGCTTCGCCCATCCGGACGTCGATGTCCACGGTGCGGTTCTCGGTCAGTTTCAGCGACCGCAGGTCCAGCGTGCCGGTGCCCATGGTCAGCTTGTAGTTCTGGGCCAGATCGGCGGCGGAGGCGGGCGCCCAGGTGCGGTCGCCCAGTTGATCGGATTCGATCGGACCGATCGCGGAGGCGAGCAGGACGAACCCGGCGAGCGGCGCGGTGAGCACGAGCAAGCCGTAGCCGCGCCGCAGGAACGCGCCGACCACCAGGCCGAGGCCGATCACGGCCAGCGCCGCCGCGGCGATCCGGCCGGGGGTCATCCATTCCGCGCCCGAGGCCGCCGCTGCACCGGCACCCGCCGCCGCGAGGATGGCCAGGCCGATCACCACCGGCGTGAGGCGCGAGCGCGGACGCTTCTGCGGCGGGGCGACGACGGTGCGGGCCGGGGTGGGCTCCGGCAGGTCCCAGGCGAGTGGAGCTACGCCGAGCGGATCCCAGGACGGCGGGGTCGGGCCGCCGATGATCGCGGGCTGAGCGGCCGCGGGGCCACGCGAGCTCGGAGCGCGGCCCGGGGCCGGAGCGTCTTTGCCGAGTGAGATCGCAGCGTCGGACGATGACGGTCTCGTGCCTGGTCCGCTTTCGGCTCGATCGTCATGAGTCGAGTCCGATCCGGCCGAATCGGCTCGGTCGGTGTGAGTCGTGTCCGATCCGGCTCCGCCGACCGAATCGATCCGGCCGCTGCCGACCGCCGCCGGGCCGTCTTGATCGCCGACCGTGGCGGGCGAATCGGTCTGATCGGTGACCTGAGCGTCGGTTTCTCTCTCGTCGGCGACCGAACTCGTCGCTGATCCGGCAGCGGGCGCGGCGACGTTGTCCGGTACCACGGTCGCGTCATCGACGGCGGGCTTGTGCAGCGGGACCGTCGCGCCGTCCGCCGCAGGCGCGGACGTCTCCGGGACGTAGGAATCCGGCAGTTTGGTGTACGGCGTGTACACGGCGGTCGGCGGCACGTACAGATCACCGACCGTCCGGGTCGCTCCTTGCGGGAAGACCGCGCCGGGGTAGCCGGTGGCGTTGATTCCGCTCTCCGGGGCGAATCCGCCGAACACTTCGGTGGTCCCGGGTGGCGGGTTGGGGGTGCGCAGGTGCAGCATCCACCAGCCCGCCAGCATCAGGGCGAGGCTGATCAGGCCGGATCCGCCGAGACCGACACCGACCGGTCCCATCGTGCTGACCGCGATGGCCAGCGCCACGATCAACACGATGGTCTTGGTCTGCGACTGCGAGCTGTGGCCTTTGCCGACCAGCGACTCGGCCGCGGATGCCTGGTCGCCCGCCGCGCTCAGCAGTAGCCAGGCCAGCAGGTAGAGCACGATGCCCGCGCCGCCGAAGATCGTCGAGACGACGAACGCGACCCGAACCAGTACCGGATCGATCTCGTAGCGGCGCGCGAACCCCGCCGCGACGCCCGCGACGGGCCCCTGCTGCGGCAATCGGATCGGCCGGGTCTGCCATATCTGCTGGACCTGGTCGCCGAAGCTCGTTTTCGTCATGTTTCCCATGGTGTGCCGATCCGTGAATCGGCGCATCGGGGGGAACCCTGAAAACAGCCTGAACACTTTGGACCGATCCACCGATGCAGCAAACTTTCAGCTATGCACGGGTTCGATCGGGCCCGGCCGCGTCCGCCCTGGTCGGCGCGGGTGTGGTCGAGCAAGCGAGATCAGGGTGAATCCCGATGCTGGCAGCTTCGTCGCCGTGCCAGTATCGAAGACATGTACCCGTCTGTTCCCGCGTTCGACACCCGGGGGTTCGACGCTGCACGTGGGCTGGGTCCCGCGCCCGCGCCGGTCCCATGGCCGCCGCAGGCGCGGATCTTCCGCCGGTCGGGCGGCCGGGTCGTCGGCGGAGTGGCGGGCGGTCTGGCCGACCATCTCGGTGTCGACGTGTTCAAGGTGCGGATGGCGTTCGTGCTGCTGTCCGCGCTGGCCGGGGCGGGCATCGTCGCGTACGGGCTGCTGTGGATCTTCACGCCCGGTGGGTCGGATCAGGCGAAACCCTCCGGTACGGAGCGGCGGCAGGCGATCGGGCTCGCGATGCTCGGGCTCGGGCTCGCGATCGCCGTGTCCTGGGTGTTCAGCGGGACCGCGGCGAAGGTGATCGCGCCGATCATCGTGGTGGCGGTCGGCGCGGCGCTGGTGTGGCGGGAGTACGACGTCGACGGGCCGCGTTCGCTGCTCGGGCTGCCCGCGCGTCCATCGGTGGTCACCTGGTCGCGCATCGTCGCCGGTGCGACGCTGATCGTGGCCGGTCTGGGTGTGGTGGTGCTGGCCAGGATCAATTTGAGCTCGATCGGATCGGCGCTGCTGGCGGTGGCGGTCACGCTGATCGGTGCGGGACTGCTGACGGTTCCGCTGTGGCTGCGCATGATGCGCGCGCTGAACGCCGAGCGCGCCGCCCGCATCCGCAACGAGGAACGCGAGGAGATCGCCTCGCACCTGCACGATTCCGTGCTCCAGACACTCGCGCTCATCCAGCGTCAGGCCGACGACCCGCAGGAAGTGCTGCGGTTGGCCCGCAGCCAGGAGCGGGAACTGCGGAAATGGCTGTTCGAGGATTCCGGGCCCGCGCAGTCGAGCTTGGCCGCGGCCCTGCGGACCATCGCGGGCGAGGTGGAGGACCAGCACGGCGTGAAGGTGGCGCCGGTGACCGTCGGCGACGTATCGATGGACGTCGACGGCTCCGGATCGGGTCTGCCGAAGGAACACTTCACCGCCCTGCTCGGCGCGAGCAGGGAAGCGCTGGTCAACGCCGCGAAGCACGCGGGTGTCCCGGAGATCGATCTGTTCGCCGAGGTCGAGCCGCATCAGGTGAGCATCTTCGTCCGTGACCGCGGCTCCGGCTTCGACCTCGCGTCCGTGCCGGAGGATCGTCGCGGCCTGGCGAAGTCCATTCGCGGCCGGATCGAGCGCCGCGGCGGCCAGGTGGACATCCTGTCGACGCCGGGTCGCGGCACCGAGGTCCGAATCACCATGCCGCGGACCGATTCCGGCTGCGCCCCCTTGGACGAAGAGCCCGCTCCGGCCGCCCACTAGGCACGCGTTGCGCACCTGCCAGGACGAGACAGGCGTGTGGGGGACGAGTGTGGTACGGGTTGGGGGTCAAGGGTCGGTTAGGAGAAGTAGGTGACCGTGCGGGTCTTTCTCGTCGATGATCACGCCGTTTTTCGGTCGGGTGTGCGTGCTGAATTGAGCCGGGAGGCGGACATGGAGGTGGTCGGTGAGGCCGGCGGGGTCGCGGAGGCGGTAGCCGGGATCAATGCCGAGCGACCGGACGTCGTCCTGCTCGACGTGCACATGCCCGACGGCGGTGGGGTGGCGGTGCTGGCGGGTATCGAGCCGGGGCCGGTGTGCCTGGCGCTGAGCGTGTCCGACGCGGCCGAGGACGTGATCGCGGTGATCCGGGCCGGGGCCAGAGGGTATGTCACGAAGACGATTTCGGGAGCCGAGCTGGCCGACGGCATCCGCCGGGTGGCGGGCGGCGATGCGGTCTTCAGCCCGCGCTTGGCCGGTTTCGTCCTGGACTCGTTCACCGGGAGGTCCCCGGTACCCGAGCCGCCCTTGGATCCCGAACTCGACTCCCTGACCCCGCGTGAGCTCGAGGTCCTGCGCCTGCTCGCGCGCGGCTACACGTACCGCGAGATCGCCGAATCACTCTTCATCTCGGTCAAAACCGTGGAGACGCACGCCTCCAACGTCCTGCGCAAGACCCAGCAGTCCAACCGCAACGCCCTGACCCGATGGGCCCACCGTCGCCGCATCGACTGACTGCCGTTCGGCTCCGGGTGCCCGGACGTCAGAGGACGGCGACGATGATCCCGATGATGATGACCAGGCCGATCAGCAGGCCGACGGCGATGGCCAGGGGGGCGTTGCCGGGCTGAGAATTCCTGGTGCGCTGCGGGGGCGTGGCCGCGGCCGCTCCCGCGAGGTTGCGGTGCGGGCGGGGGAGCGGCGTGGAGTGCTGGCTGCGGATCCCGGATGCCGAATTGCGCGCGGCCCAGAACGGGATGGTTCCGTCCTCGGTGCGGACGGGCGCGCCCAGAATGTACGGTCCGGTGCCGGGACCGAAAGCGGCGGTGAGGATTTCGTCGCGCGCCTCGGCCATGGTTGGGCGGCGCTGCGGCGCGGGCTCCATCATGTGCAGCAGCGCCTGGGTGAGCATGCCGCTGCGGGTCGGCGGGATGATCTGCGCCATGGCGGCGCGGTGCACGATGACGTCGCTGTCCTCGTCGAAGCCGTACGGCGGCTGTCCTTCGATCGCGGTGTAGAGCGTGGCGCCCAGGGAGAACACGTCGCTGGCCTTGGTCGGTTGCGCTCCGCGCGCGACCTCGGGGGGCAGGTAGGAGGGGGTGCCGGTGATCACGCCGTCCGGTTCGTCGAGCAGGTCGCCCGCGCCGCTGGAGATGCCGAAGTCGCTGAGTTTCGCCATGCCCACGCCGGTGCCACGGTCGGCGACGAGGATGTTGCCCGGCTTGATATCCCGGTGCACGATGCCGACCGCGTGCGCGGCGGCCAGCGCGTCGGCGACCTGGGCGCCGATCTGCGCGACCTCGATCGGCGGCAGCGTATCGACCAGCGCGAGCGCCTTCGCGACACTGCGCGACGGCAGGTGCTCCATCACCAGCCAGGGCTCACCGGCCTCGAGCACCACGTCGTACACGGCGATCGCGTGGTCGTGCGAGAGTTTCGCGGCGACCCGGCCCTCGTGCATGATCTGGTTGCGGACCGCCTCGGCTTCGGCCTCATCGAGCCCGGCCGTGGTGAGCACCTGCTTGATCGCGACGTCCCGGTCGAGCAGGCGGTCGTGCGCCAGCCATACCGCGCCCATGCCGCCGCCACCCAGCTTCGACTGGAGGCGGTAGCGGCCTGCGACGAGATATTGGGGGCCGACAGTAGGACGAGCGCGTTCGGTCACGGGTGCAGGGTAGCGGAAAATGGGGCTAGCTGGCCTGATTCGTGTTCGCGCATAGGCGGACATGAGGCACTGGTATGTGTCACGCCCGCTCTCGGTTCGAATGTGTGCCCCACACCATACCGATGAACCGGTGCCGGGCGTGGTAGCCGGGCGCGCGCCGGATCCGGTCCCGATGTGTCTTGCGGCGGGGCAGGGGGAAGCTGCGGCGAGGTTGCCCGGCGGCGGTCGCCGGGCGGAACCGACGGCCAGGCGGCCTCGCCTGCGGAGGGCGCCGCGGGTGCGAAACGAGGGCTGTCGCGGATCGCTCGCACTCCATCTCGTGTCGACACCCGCGTGCTGGACCTGCACAGATTCCACTCGAAGCCGGATCGGACCCGCGTGACCACGACACGAGGCTGCCGAACCCTTGACGGAAACCCGGGGGTCGGTTTCTACTGTGTCGGTATCGAACGTATATTCGATACGAATCGATAGCTGAATCGGTGCTGGCGCTCGAATGGAGGGTCGCTCCGCATGCTTCGCCTCGGGTCCATCGCGGGAAGTAGGTGGTTGAGATGGGTTCGGATGCGATCTCGCAGGGAGGGGTGAATCGGGGCGCGCCGGCGCGACGCAGTGGTGGGCGGGAAGGTGCCCCATCCCTCACTGAGCTGCGTAGCCGCATGGCTGCGGTGCCGGGTCGCGGTGAATCGGCAGCACAGCGGGCTCCGCTCGGAGACGGGGCGCGCCGAGCGGCATTGCCGGTGCCCACGGCTCTCGCACCGTTGTTGCCGGATGGTGGCTTGGTCAAGGGCTCCGTGGTGGCGTACACGGGAGCGAGTTCGTTGCTGGCCGGTCTGCTCGCCGCGGTGACCGAGGGCGGTGGGCACGCCGCGGTGGTGGGCATGCCCCGGCTCGGTCTGCTCGCCGCGGTGGAGATGGGGGCGCAGTTGCGGCGGCTGGCCGTGATCGCCGATCCCGGCCCCGACCCGGTGGAAGTGGCCGCGGTGCTGCTCGACGGGCTCGATCTGGTCGTACTCGGACTCGGGGGCGCCGCCGTCGCGCCCGCTCGAAGCCGGGTGATCGCCGCCCGCGCCCGCAACAAGGGCGCCACCCTGGTGGTCGCCGACGGTCGCTGGCCCGGCGCGTCCCTCCAGCTCGATGCCCGCATCGCGGGGTATGCCGGTCTCGGCCGCGGGCGCGGACGCTTGCGTTCGCTCGGTTTGACGGTCGAAGTGCGCGGCAAGGCGGGACCGCCACGGCGTGGGCGGCTGGATTTGTGCCCGAATGCGGGGCGCGTGGAATGGGTGCTGCGCGAAAAGGCGGCTCCGCCGGTCGAAGCCGTCGACACACAGGAGGCGGTGTCGTGAGTGCCGCGGCCCGCGGTGCGGCGCCGTGATCCGGCCGGGAGCCAAGCGGGTGCTCGCCCTGTGGTGCCCGGACTGGCCCGCGGTCGCCGCGGCGGCGGTGGCAGGCCTGCCCGCGACACGGCCGGTGGCGGTGCTGTTCGCCAACCGGGTGGTGGCCTGTTCGGCGATCGCGCGAGCCGAAGGGGTGCGCCGCGGTTTGAAGCGCAGGGAGGCGCAGGCACGCTGCCCCGAGCTGTTCCTCGCGCAACAGGATCAGGATCGGGACGCGCGACTGTTCGAACCGCTGGTCGCCGCGGTGGCCGCGACGGTGCCCGGTGTGGAGGTGCTGCGCCCCGGCCTGCTCGTGCTCGGCGCGCGCGGCGCGGCGCGGTTCTTCGGATCCGAGGAGGCGGCAGCCGAGCGCCTGGTCGACGCGGTGGCAGCGGCCGGGGCGGAAGCGCAGATCGGGATCGCCGACGAGCTGTCCACGGCGGTGATCGCCGCCCGCCGCGCCGCGATCGTGCCCGCGGGGGAGGGGGCACGGTTTCTCGCACCGCTACCGGTGGGGGAACTCGCGGTCGAACCGAGCCTGGCCGCCCCGGAACGCGCCGATCTGGTCGATCTGCTGCACCGCTTGGGGCTACGCAGGATCGGCGATTTCGCCGTGCTCTCCGCGGCGGAGGTCGCCTCCCGGTTCGGCACCGACGCCGTGCTCGCGCATCGCTGTGCCAGGGCCGAGCCGGAGCGTCCGCCGTCCGCGCGGCAGCCACCGCCGGATCTGGTGGTGGAGTACCGCTGTGATCCGCCGATCGAGCGGGTAGACGCGGCCGCCTTCGCCGGTCGCCTGCTCGCCACCCGGCTGCACAGCGCGCTCGCGGATGCCGGGCTGGCCTGCACCAGGCTTTCGGTGTACGCGGAAACTGCGGCGGGGGAACATCTTTCGCGAATCTGGCGCTGCGCCGAGCCGCTCACGCCGGAGGGCACGGCGGATCGGGTGCGCTGGCAGCTGGACGGCTGGCTCACCCGGCGCGACGGTGCGCGGCCCACCGCGCCGATCACCGTGCTGCGGCTGGAACCGGTCGAGGTGGTCACGGCGGGCGCGCTGCAGCTCGGCTTATGGGGCGGGGACGGGGAAGAGGACGAACGCGCCCGCCGCGCGCTCATCCGAGTGCAGGGTCTGCTCGGCGGGGAAGCGGTGCGTGTCGGCGTGCTGAGCGGCGGACGCGGCCCCGCCGAACGAATCACCATGGTCACGCTGGGTGACGAACTCGTCCCCGCCGCCGACCCCGCGCAGCCATGGCCGGGCCGGCTGCCCGAGCCCGCCCCCGCCGTGATCCTGATGAACCGTCCGCTGGTGCGACTGGAAGCCGCCGACGGCGCGCCCGTCAAGGTCACCGACCGCGCCCTGTTCGACGCCGACCCCGCGCTGTTGCGCTGGGGGAGCAAACAGTGGCGGCTCATCGGCTGGGCCGGCCCGTGGCCGGTGGACGAACGCTGGTGGGCCCCCGATGTGGACGACGCGGAATTCACTGCCCGCGCACAGGTCCAACTCGACGACGCCCCCGCCGCCAGCCGGGTGCTGCTGCTGGTCTATCACGACGAAACCTGGCACGCCGAAGGGATTTACGGCTGAGAGGCTTCATTCCGGGCGCGACCACACGGTCGCCAACGTGAACGGATGTCCGCGCAGGGCGGCCCATTTCGGTTTGCGGGCCAGCCACGCGTCGTCGACCAGTGCCTCGGCTACCTCGGTGAGGACCCAGCCCGCGGCCAAACCGGCCGACAGGTGCTCGCTGACCAAGTGCAGGTGGGTGCTGATCGCCACCGGTTCGCCGGAAGGGTCGGTGTAATGCGTCGGCATTCCGGAAACCATGATGAATTGCGGGTGGTAGCTGACCAGTACGCAGCGCGCGCCCGGTGCGGCCAGCCGCCACGCCTCCGCGTAGAACGGCGCCAGCTCCGGTAGGTGCTCATCGATCAGCGACGCGATCACCAGGTCGTAGGCGCCTTCCGGCAGACCGGTGGCTCGCACGTCCGCTCGAGTCAGCGTGGTGTGGGCGCCGCGCTCGGCCGCCAACGCCAGCATCCCCTGGCTCACGTCGACGCCGTCGATGTGCGGTATTCCGCGGTCTCGCAACCAGGTTCCGGTTCGCCCGGTGCCGCAGCCGAGGTCGGCCGCGCGCCGCACCCGGCCGAGGTCCAGCCGTAGTCGCCCGAGCAGAGCGAGATCCATCTCGTCCAGGACGGTCTGTTCGTAGGTGGGGGCCCAACCGTCGTACCCCGTGGCCACGTCGACGGTGCGGTAGTCGCGGCGATCGAAATCGGCGAAGGAGGGCATGCGGCGAGTATTGCTCCGAGTTCGCCCACGCGCCAGGGATTTTTCGCGCCAGTCGAAACACCAATGTGGGCAACGAACTTCGCGATGGCGCGGGTATCGGACCTGGTGAGTGCCGTTCGAACTGCGTTTTCGCCGTTGGGTGATCAGCGCTACACCACGCCGGGGTATGGCATGACTGCCGGTATCCTCCTATGTCGTGGATCTGACGCTTGGCCAGGTGACATTCGGAGACGTGCGGATCGCCTATCGGGATTCGGGGGTGGGTGCGGTCAGCGACATCCCTGTGCTGCTCGTGCACGGCATGGGCGGCGACGGGTACACCTGGGACCGGTTCGCGCGTGTTCTCGTGCGATCCGGACGCCGCGTGATCATCCCCGATCTCCGCGGACACGGCCGTAGCTCACACACCGATTCCTATCTCTTCGACGAGTTCGGCGACGATCTGCTGCGCCTGTGCGACCACCTGGAACTGCCCGTGGTGGATCTGGTCGGGCATTCGCTCGGCGGTTACGCGGTGTCGCGCGTCGCGCAGGAGCGCCCGGAACTGGTGCGCAGGCTGGTCATCGAGGAATGCCCGCTCCCGCTGCGGTCCGGCGCCGAGGAATTGCGCCTGACCCGCCGGTTTCCCACCGCGCCCGAACTGTGGCACGCCACTTCCAGCCTGGTCCGGCACCCGCGCGCGGTGCTCGCCTTCGACCGCTCCATGACGAAGACCGCGCTGGAGCAGTTCCGTAAGCCGAACCCGGAGTGGTGGGACCGACTCTCCGACATCACCGCGCCCACCTTGGTGTTGTGCGGCGGACCGGGCGGCATGGTCGATCCGGAGAAACTCGCCATCCTGCAAGAAAGCATCACCGACTGCACGGTGACCACCTTCACCTGCGGCCACAGCATCCACCGCGACCGCTACTTCGACTTCGCCGCAACCGTCCGCCCATTCCTGGCGGGTTGAACCGCGAGTGGCACATGGTTGTGCCGGTCACGGACGCCTTACCAGTGCGTGCCGGGGACCCAGCGGGCGGCGCGGCGTAGGGCCGTGCCGGTGAGGCGGCGTGTGGTTGATCGGGGGCGGGGCTGGGGGTGTGGTTCGGCCGGTTCTTCGGGGGTGGTCGACTCGCCTTTGGCTGCGGGGGAGTCGGGTAGCGCGCGGTAGTAGCGGTGTAGGACGCGGTCGCGGATCTTCGGGGTGAGCAGCGCGCCGTATTCGGCGATGGTGCCCAAAGGCACGTCGATGCGCTTGGGCCGTTCGGTCAGGGCGCGCACGATGGTCGCGGCCGCCCACTCGGGCGACTCGGCGGGGCCCTGGTCGCCGCTCGGGGTGATCATGGGCGTGCGCACCAGCGGCATGTGGATGGTGGTGAACGTGACGCCGTCCGCCATGGTCTCGACGGCTGCCACCTCGGTGAACTTGTCCAGTGCCGCCTTGCTGGCCAGATATGCCGAGAACCGCGGCGTGGCCACCTGCACGCCCGCGCTGCTGATGTTGACGACGTGCCCGAACTTGCGTTCCCGCATCTGCGGCAGCAGGGCCAGCGTCAGCCGCAGCGCGCCGAAGTAGTTGACGGCCATGGTGCGTTCGAAGTCGTGCAACCGGTCGGTGGAGCGGTGGATGGCGCGGCGGATGGAGCGGCCGGCGTTGTTCACCAGCATGTCCACGTGACCGTGTTCGTCCAGGACGGTTTTGATCACCTGGTCGACGGAATCGGAATCGGTGATGTCGCAGGAGTACCCGTAGGCCGAGCCGCCCGCCGCCCTGATCTCGTCGACGACCGCGGCGAGTTCCTCACCACGGCGCGCGAGCAGGAACACGGTGGCGCCCTTGCCTGCGACCGCGAGCGCGGCCGCCCGCCCGATCCCGGAGGATGCCCCGGTGATGAGGACATGCCGCCCGGTGAGGTCGCGGTTGTGGCGCCGGCGGCGGGCGGGCTCAGCGGGGGCGTCGGTCATCGCTGCTGCTCCTTTGCAGGTCTGGTGGCCATGAACTTACTCCAAAGTAAGTTCCCTGCCAAGTGCTCTCGGTCGCATCCGGGATCGGCCGCCCCCGGTCGTCGCGGCGTGTCGCGCCGGTGCGGCCTGCCGGTTCGAGAACCGCACGCGGCCTGGGGATTTGCGAATGCGCGAAACGGATCGAACAACTCTCGAAACGTTCGAACATATGTGCGATACTCAGCGCATGTCGGACGATCGGATGGCGGAGGTGTTTGCCGCGGTGCGGCTCGGTGGCGTCGACCCCGCGGCGGGGCGACGGGCGTTGGAAAAGCTCTGGGACGAACTCGGCGAACACGGTGGGGTGTTGCAGCGCTGCGTGGTCGCACATCATCTCGCCGATCTCCAGGAGGAGCCCGCCGAGGCGCTGCGCTGGGATCAGCGCGCGCTGGCCGCGGTGTTCGGGCCCGGTGTGCCGCTCGATGAAGGCCTGCGCGGCTTCTTGCCGTCGCTCTACTTGAACCTGGCCGACAGTCATCGCCGGGTCGGCGAGTTCGAAGTGGCCAGGATGCAGTTGGCCATCGCGCGCGGGCATCTCGACGTCCTCGCCTCCGATGCCTACGGCGCGCTCATCCGGACTCGTCTGAAAGGTGTCGAGGCCGCTCTGTCCGCCGGTTCCGTGGAGCGTCTCCGGGCGTCCTGACCTGCCTGTACATCGTCCGTCTTCGAATGTATGTTCGAGACGAGGAGGTGAGTCGTGGGCTGGGGAAACGGTCCGCCCAGCTGGGCGGAGATGGAGCGGGTGCTGTCCGGGCGGCCGAGCCCCGATGTGACGTATCCGGGCGACGGCGGCGACAGTCCGGCGTGGTCGCGTAAGCGCGGCGAGTACCGGCCCGAGCCGGTGCGCCCTGTCGATGAACCGACGGTCCCGTACGCGGAGCTGCACGCGCATTCGGCCTACAGCTTCCTGGACGGTGCGAGCCAGCCGGAGGAACTGGTGGAGGAGGCGGTGCGGCTCGGCCTGACGGCGATCGCGCTCACCGACCACGACGGCTTCTACGGCACCGTCCGTTTCGCCGAGGCGGCCAAGGAATGGGGCATGCCCACCGTCTTCGGAGCCGAACTGTCGCTCGGCACGGCACTCGAACCACACGTGCCGGGCGCCGTGCGCGGGCACGCCGCCGCCCCCGACTCGGCGCCGCGCACCGGCGCGCCGGACCCGGCCGGGCCGCACCTGCTGGTGCTGGCCCGCGGCCAAGAGGGCTACCGCAGGCTTTCCCGAGAGATCGCCGCCGCGCACATGGCCGCAGGGGAGAAGGGCATCCTGCGCTACGACCTCGACACGCTCACCGCGGCGGCCGAGGGGCACTGGCACATCCTGACCGGATGCCGGAAGGGTCACCTGCGCCAGGCGCTCGAACTCGACTCGCGCGCGGGCAGCACCCGGCTCGAGCGTTCGGAAGCCGCGTTGCGGGAACTCACCGACCGCTTCGGCGCCGATCGGGTGAGCGTGGAACTCACCCATCACGGCATCCCGGAGGACGACGAGCGCAACGCTCATCTCATCGCCCTGGCCGATCGTCTCGGCCTCCCGGTGCTCGCCACCACCGGAGCGCATTTCGCCGCACCGAGCGGGCGTCGCCGAGCCATGGCGCTCGCGGCGATCCGGGCCAGGCAGAGCTTGGACGAGATAGCGGGCTGGCTGGCCCCTGCGGGCGGTGCGCACCTGCGGTCCGGGGCGGAGATGGCGCGGTTGTTCGCCGACTGCCCGCAGGCGGTGGCGAACGCGGCGGCCCTGGCTCGCGAATGCGCCTTCGACCTGCAGTTGATCGCTCCGAACCTGCCGCCCTTCGACGTGCCCGCCGGACACGACGAGCAGTCCTGGCTGCGCGAACTCGCCATGGCGGGCGCCGCGGCGCGCTACGGGACTCCCCAGGAGAACCCGGAGGCCTACCGGCAGATCGAGCACGAGCTCGCGGTGATCAACGACCTGGAATTCCCCGGTTACTTCCTGGTGGTGCACGACATCGTCAGCTTCTGCAAGGACAACGACATCCTCTGCCAGGGCCGCGGGTCGGCGGCCAACTCCGCGGTCTGCTACGCGATCGGCATCACCAATGTCGACCCGGTGCGCAACCACTTGCTGTTCGAGCGTTTCCTCTCCCCGGAGCGCGACGGCCCGCCGGACATCGACGTCGACATCGAATCCGATCGCAGAGAAGAGGCGATCCAACACGTCTACCGCAAGTACGGCCGCGAATACGCCGCGCAGGTGGCCAATGTGATCACCTATCGCGGCAAGTCCGCGGTGCGCGATGCCGCACGGGCGCTGGGCTTCTCGCCCGGCCAGCAGGACGCGTGGAGCAAGCAGGTGAGCCGCTGGACCGGCGTGGGCGCGGAGACGAACACCGACATCCCCGCCGAGGTGCTGGAACTGGCCGCCGATATCGAGGGGCTGCCGCGGCATCTCGGCATCCATTCCGGCGGCATGGTGATCTGCGACCGGCCGATCGCCGACGTCTGCCCGGTGGAATGGGCGCGCATGTCCGGCCGCAGCGTCCTGCAGTGGGACAAGGACGATTGCGCGGCCATCGATCTGGTGAAGTTCGACATGCTCGGCCTCGGCATGCTCTCCGCGCTGCACTACATGATCGACCTGGTGCGCGAGCACGAAGGCGAGACCGTCGAGCTGCACGCGCTCGACCTGGCCGAACCCGAGGTCTACGAGATGCTTTCGCGCGCGGACTCGGTCGGTGTCTTCCAGGTGGAGTCGCGTGCGCAGATGGCCACCCTGCCCCGGCTGCGCCCGCGCAGCTTCTACGACCTGGTGGTCGAGGTGGCGCTGATCCGCCCCGGCCCGATCCAGGGCGGGTCGGTGCATCCCTATATCCGCAGGCGCAACGGGGCCGAGGACGTCGTCTACGACCATCCGGCGCTGAAGAATTCGCTGGAACGCACGCTGGGCGTGCCGCTGTTCCAAGAGCAGCTCATGCAGATGGCCGTCGACGTCGCCGGATTCACCGCCGTGGAGGCCGATCAGCTGCGCCGCGCCATGGGCTCCAAGCGGTCACCGGAGCGCATGGAACGTCTCAAAGCGCGGCTCTACCAGGGCATGCGGGAGCGGCACGGCATCACCGGCGAGGTCGCCGACCGTATCTACGAGAAGCTCTACGCCTTCGCGAATTTCGGCTTTCCCGAGAGTCATTCGCAGAGCTTCGCCTCGATCGTCTACTACTCGGCCTGGTTCAAACTGCATCATCCCGCCGCCTTCTGCGCGGGTCTGCTGCGCGCCCAGCCGATGGGGTTCTACTCGCCGCAATCACTGGTCGCCGACGCGCGCAGGCACGGGGTCGTGGTGCACGGTCCCGACGTCAACGCCAGCCGCGCCGAGCCCACCCTCGAGGCGAAGGGCACCGAAGTGCGCCTCGGTCTCGCCGCGATCCGCCAGATCGGCGACGACCTCGCCGAGCGCATCGTCGCCGCCAGGGGCGAGCGACCTTACACGTCTTTCCTCGACCTGACCGGCCGGGTGGAACTCACTGTCGCGCAAGCGGAATCGCTCGCCACGGCGGGCGCGCTCGGCAGCCTGGGCAGCGCCCGCCGGGAAGCGCTCTGGGCGGCGGGCGCCGCCGCGGGTGAGCGCCCGGACCGGTTGCCCGGCACCGGCGCGTCCACCACCGCGCCCGTCCTGCCCGGGATGAGCGATCTGGAGACGGCCGCCGCCGACGTCTGGGCCACGGGCGTTTCGCCGGGCAGTTACCCGACGCAGTTCCTGCGCTCCCACCTGGACGCCCTCGGCGTCATACCCGCCTCCGGCCTGCGCACCGTGCCCGACGGCTCGCGGGTCCTGGTGGGCGGCGCGGTGACGCATCGGCAGCGTCCCGCGACCGCGGAGGGCATCACCTTTCTCAATCTGGAAGACGAAACCGGCATGGTGAACATCGTCTGCTCGCTGGGGCTGTGGCGGCGCTACCGGCGACTGGCCCAAGGCGCGGCCGCGCTGCTCATCCGCGGGCGGGTGCAGAATGCCGAGGGCGTGGTCAGCGTGGTCGCCGAACATCTGCAGCGCATGGATCTGCGGATGGCGTCCAAATCGCGCGACTTCCGTTGAGCCGGTTGCTTTAAGGAAGTGTTAGAAGCGTTCTAGAGAACCGTTATGCGCGGCTTTTCGCGCAGTGCGAACGGCTACTGTGCCAGGCATGAGGAAGCTTGCTGTGCTGTGCGTCGGCGCGCTGGGGTTGATCTTGCTCACCGGCTGCGGTGACGACAACGCGGCACCCGCTCGGGATCGGACGCCGACGATCGTCACCGGGCCGGGACCCGCGGCTCCCGCGCTCGTGCCCCCGGGGCTGCACGAGCAGGCGCCGCCCAAGCGGGAGGACAACTCCGGCGCCGAACCGACGTCCACCCGCAAGGAGGTGGTCACCGGCAGCGTCGAGATCACCGCGGACGCGCCGGTCACCGCGGCGGGCACGATCATCGACCAGGTGCGCGCCGCGGGCGGCCGAGTCGACAGCCGCACCGAGCAGCCCGGCACCGACGACACCGAGCCAAGCGCCACGCTCGTCGTCCGACTGCCCGCGGACAAGACCGACGCGTTCATCGCGGGCCTCGGCGGGGTCGGACAGATCACCCGGGTCACCACCAATCGCGACGACGTCACCATGCACTGGGAGGACCTGGACGCGCGGATCAAGGCACTGCAAGCCTCGGTCGACCGGCTGCGCGGACTCATCGCGGGCGCCACCACCACCTCCGACCTGATCGCCGCCGAGCAGGCGCTGTCCAGCCGCCAGGGTGAGCTGGACAGCCTCACCGCGCAGAAGCGCAGGCTCGACGACCAGGTCGCCCTGTCCACGCTGACCATCGACGTCACCACCGATCACAAGAACTCCGGCGACGACCCCGACAACTTCTGGGACGGCATCGTCTCCGGCTGGAACTCGCTGGTGGACTGGCTGCAGGACGCGATGGTGTTCAGCGGCAAAGCGATTCCGTGGCTGGGCTTCCTCGCGGTGGTAGCCGCCGTGCTGTGGGGGATCGTGCGCCTGGTGCGGCGGCGCAAGCCCACGCCTGGTGCGGGAGAATCGGCACCGGAGCCGGTGAGCAGCGCCTCGGATGGCGCGGAGACCAGCGCAGGAGGCAAGAGTGCCGACGGTGGTAAGGGCGACGATCAAGCCGAACAGCCGTAAGGGACCGCTGGTGGAGACCCTCGACGACGGGAGCCTGCAACTGTACGTGCGGGCTCCCGCCGTCGAAGGCAAGGCCAACAAGGCCGCCATCGAGTTGCTCGCAGGCCACTACGGAGTCCCCAAGTCCGCCGTCCGGCTGACGGCGGGTGCGACCTCCCGCTTCAAACGATTCGAAATCGACATGCCTTGACGTCGCCGCCGCAGCTCAAATGCCGCCGGGGAATCCGAGTTGGCGCCATGCTTCGTAGACGGTCACCGCGGCCGCGTTGGAAAGGTTCATGGAGCGGCGACCGGGCAGCATCGGGATGCGCAGCCGGTCGGTGATGCGCGGATCGGCCAGCACCTCCGCGGGCAGGCCGGTGGGTTCGGTGCCGAACAGCAGCACGTCGTTCTCGCGATAGGCCACGTCCGTGAACCGAGTGGTGCCCTGGGTGGTGAACGCGAAAACCCGCTCCGGGCGCAGTACCTCCCATGCCGCCGCCAGATTCGGGTGCACCGTCACCGACGCCAGATCGTGGTAGTCCAACCCGGCCCTGCGCAACTTCGGCTCCGACAGATCGAATCCCAACGGCTCGATCAGATGCAGATGACACCCGGTCCCCGCGACCAACCGGATCGCGTTGCCGGTATTCGGCGGAATGCACGGCTCATGGAACATCAGATGGAACACGACGCATCAGTCAACCAGGTCACCGGAGCCGTCCGCCCGCACCCCACACGAGTGGCACACCGCCGCGGGGAGTACTCGCGATTCGCCGCAGCCATGCGCCACTCGTCGATCACCGGACCGGTCTGCAAGAATCGGGAAGGTGACCGATGCCGATACGCCTATCGCCCGGGCCGGACGCCGCGGTTCGGGAGCGGAGTTCTTGCGTTCTCATCTGCCGATGGTCGTCGTGACGCTGGTCATCGTGGTGGCGGTGGTGTTCGTGGCGTCCGATCGTTGGCGGCGCGGGACGTTCTTCTTCGGCGGTGCGACGCTGCTGGCGGCGGCATTCCGGCTATGCCTGCCGACTACCCGGGTGGGGCTGCTGGCGGTGCGCAGCAAGCCGTTCGACGTCGGCGCGCTGACGCTGCTGGGGTCGAGCATCCTGTTCCTCGCGGCCACGATCAACACGCTCGGCGTCGGCTGAGGGCGGGCGACCCAGCGATGGCCGGGTCGCCCTTGTGCTCAGCGGGCAGCGGCGAATCGCTCGGCGAAGACCGTCCGCTCGCGCGGACGACGCCCCGGGTGCGGAGGGGCGGCGTCGCTGTAGCCGATGGTGACCAGTACCGCGATGGCGAGATCTGCCCGGTCGCCGATACCGATGGCCTGCTTCACCGACTCCGCGTCCCAGCCGTTCATCGGCGCCGAGGCCAAGCCGAGCCCGGTCGCCGCGAGCATCGCGTAGGTGGCCGCGATCATCGCGTTCTTGACGGCGTTCTCCCGCAGCAGTCCGCGCTGTTCCAGCGCCAAATACTCGGCGCGTGTGTCGAACATGGCGGTGAACTCGGCGTTCCACGCGCCGTTGCGACCGGCTAGTTCGGCGATGTCGGCGTTGCGGTCTCGCCAGGCGGCGGCGTCGGCGACGAAGACCAGCACCACCGGCGCCTCCCTCGGCTGCGGCTGGCCGAACGCCGCCTCCGACAGCGCGGCGCGGCCGGATTCGCTGGTCACCACCACGATCGACCGGTCCTGCATATTCCATGCGCTCGGCGCTTGCATCGTCAGCTCGAGCAACTCTTCGATCAGTTCGGGTGCCACCGGGTCGGGGCGATAGTGCCGCACCGTGCGACGTCCACGGATCGCATCGGCTACCGAAAGTGTCTTTGTCTCCATATTTCTAACTATCGGAGAGTCACACTCCAATGGGAAGAAGGCACTATTTGGTGCGCTACACTCTAATAGGTGCCCACTTATATAGAAGGTTCCGGCCTACCCGCCGACGTGTACTCCGCGAAGTGCCCCACGCGGGAGATCCTCGACCACATCGCGGGGAAATGGACGGTCCTGATCATCGACGCGCTCGCCGACGGCACCATGCGCTACACCGATCTGCGCCACCGTATCGATGGCATCTCCCAGAAGATGCTGACGCAGACGTTGCGGCAACTGGAGAGCGACGGTTTCGTCACGCGCACAGTGCATCCCACGATCCCGCCACGAGTCGACTACACGCTGACAGGGCTGGGGCACAGTCTGCGCACGCCGATAGCGGCGCTGCGGGAGTGGATCGAAACCAACATCAACCGCATCGAAGCGGCGCGGCGAGCCGCAGCGCTCTGAGAGTGGACGGCATCACGGCGCGAGGTACCGATCAGTGCGGGCGCGAGGGGAAGTGGACCCTTGTCAGCGTTCGGGGCGCACACCGGCGCGGGCCAGGCGCATGGTCTCGGTCAGCAGTTTGGACACCGCCGCCGCCTCGGTGAGGAATCCGTCGTGCCCGTCGCGGGAGTGCACGATCTCCAGTCCGTCGCATCCGGGCAGCAGATCGGCGAGTTCCTGCTGGGTCCGCAGCGGATAGAGCCGGTCGGAGTCGACGCCGCCGACCACGCACGGCACCGGCGTCGCCGAGAGCGCCGCCTCGATGCCGCCCCGGCCGCGGCCGACGTCGTGGCGGTTCATCGCCTCGGTCAGCAGCACATAGGTGGCGGGATCGAAACGCTTGCAGAGCTTTTCGGCCTGATGGTCCAGGTAGCTCTGCACCGCGTAGCGTCCGCCGTTCCACGGGTCCTCGTCGCCCTGCGGCTTGTTCTCGAACCGGTGATCCAGCTCGAACTCGGTGCGGTAGGTCAGGTGCGCGATCCGCCGGGCCAGCGCCATCCCCGTCGTCGGGGCGCGGCCGGTGCCGTGATAGTCGCCGCCCTGCCAGTCCGGATCGGACGTGATCGCCGCGATCTGGGTGGTCTGGGTGCCGATCTGATCGGCGGTGGCGCGGGCTCCGACCGCGAGCACCAGCGCCGCGGCGACCCGATCCGGTGCGCCGACCATCCACTCGAGCACCCGCATACCGCCCATCGACCCGCCGACCACGGCCGCGAGCCGCTCGACACCGAGCAGGTCGAGCAGAGCGGCTTCGGTGGTCACCTGATCGCGGATGGAGATCTCGGGAAAACGCGAGCCCCACGGCTTTCCGTCCGGAGCGGCAGTGGACGGCCCGGTGCTGCCCTTGCAGCCGCCGAGCACGTTCGTCGCGAGCACACACCATTCGTCGGTGTCCAGCGGCGCGCCGGGACCGACCATGCCGTCCCACCAGCCGGGCAGCGGGTGCACGCCGTCGGGCTTGCCGACGACGTGCGAGTCGCCGGTCAGCGCGTGTTCGACCAGCACGATGTTGTCCATGCCGGGGGAGAGCTCACCCCAGCGTTGTACCGCGAGGTGGACGTCCGGGATGACCGCGCCGTTCTCCAGCCGCACGTCCCCGATGGCGATGGTGCCGAGCTGTCCATCCGGGGGCGGCAGGGCGATGCCGGAGGTCCGCGCGATCGGTTCGGTGTTCACGGTCATGTCGCCGCCCCCGCGAAACCGGCGGGCGGAGGATCCGGGAGGAAGCGCACGACCCCGAACTCGGCACCACGGCTGTGCGGGGCCGACTGCGCCGGGCCTCGCTCGGCCCCGGGCGCGGTGAATTCACTCATGGTTTGCTCCCAAGCAGGTGTTCGCCGGTACAGCAGGGGTTAGCGGTGTGTGGGTAACGAACAACAACACATGCCGGCGACCTCCTGTTACGCGCTTGCTCCCGGCTCTCGGGAGCCAGGTCATCACCCGGAGCACCCCACCGCGGCTGGAGGGTTGCCGACCAGCGAGCCGGGGCTTGACGCTGGTACTCATGACCTGCCCGGCATCATAACCGGCGGGCGGTCAGCGCCCGAAATCCTCCGTCGAACTCACTGGTCCGCAGCGGTCGGTGCCCCGCAGCAGGTGCGCACGAACTCGTCGTAGGCCTCGGTGAACGCCGCCCGCCCCGCCCTGGCCGCGACCGCCAGGTCGTCGTCGAGGAACACATCGTCGGAGCACTCCATGCCGATGTGGCCGATCAGTTGCCAGGTGCCGACGATCAGCCGCACCGGGCGCGCGTCCGGCGTGGTGCCGAGGCGCTCGGCGACCACGGCGGCGATCGCGTGGTTCTTGTCGTCGGCGTGCTCCATGCTGCGCGCGCTGACCGACGGGCTGCTGCGCAGAATCCGCTGCATCTTCTGGAACTGCCGGAACGACAGCGGATCCGCCTCGCCCGCTGCGGCGGCTTCATCGACCACGTGCAGGAAGGCCTGGCGCAGCGCCCCGAGTTCGTTGCCCGTGCGGGGCAACTCGCGCAGCGTCTCGGCGATGGTCTGCCCGAAATCCTGCACGGGCCCCAGGACGATGTCTTCTTTGCTGTCGAAATAGCGGTTGATCGTGCGCGGCGAGACGTCCGCGGCGTTGGCGATCTGCTCGATCGTGGTCGCGTCGAAGCCCTGTGTGTCGCACAGATCCAGGGCCGCGGCGATGATCCGCAGCCTGGTCTGTTGCTTCTTGCGTTCGCGCAGGCCCTGGGTCGCCGGGCCGCCGGCGGCGCGGTCGGCCGCTGCGCCCGCGCCCGTCGGCGCCGATAACTCGAGCATGCCCCCATGTTAACGCAACCTGCCGTTTTCCTGTCCGTAACGGTCAAATGTCGTAACACGACATTTTGCGCTTGACGACAAATGTCGCTAGATGACAGGATTGCTCCGGACATCGAGGACGAGGAGAAGACCGTGACCGAGACCGCGACAGCGGTGCACGCGCCGCAGCGGGCGAGCGGTTCAGCGCGTTGGCTCGCGCTGGGAGTGATCGCGTTAGCCCAGCTCATGGTGGTGCTGGACGCCACCATCGTGACGATCTCGCTGCCGTTCGCGCAGCGGGATCTCGACATCAGCGACGGCAACCGGCAATGGATGCTCACCGCCTACACGCTGATCTTCGGTGGCCTGCTGCTGCTCGGCGGCAGGCTGGCCGACTACCTCGGCCGACGCCGGATCTTCATCGTCGGCCTGATCGGCTTCGCGAGTGCGTCGGCGCTGGCCGGTCTCGCGCAGACCGGCGCGGAACTGTTCGCCGGACGCGCGTTGCAGGGCGCGTTCGCCGCACTGCTGGCTCCGGCCGCGCTCTCGCTGCTGTCGGTGACCTTCACCGAACCCGGCGAGCGGGCCACCGCGTTCGGTGTGTTCGCGGGCATCTCCGCGGGTGGTGCGGCGCTGGGGCTGATCGCCGGTGGCGCGCTCACCGAATACGCCTCCTGGCGCTGGTGCCTGCTGGTCAACACGCCGATCGCGCTGATCGCGCTGCTCGGCGCGCTGGCCTGGGTGGCGAAGGACGTGCCCGCGCCGCGCAGCGGGGGATACGACGTGCCAGGAGCCGTCACCGTGACGCTCGGTCTGATCTCCATCGTGTACGGCTTCAGTCGTGCCGCCGACGACGGCTGGCTGGCGGGCAGCACGCTGGCGCTGCTGGTCGCCGGGCTGGCCTTGCTCGTCGCCTTCGTCGCGATCGAACGGCGCTCGGCGAACCCGCTGCTGCCGTTGCACATCCCGGGTGAGATCAACCGGGGCGGCGCGTTCCTCGCCGCGCTGCTCATCCCGATCGCGATGTTCGCGATGTTCCTGTTCCTGAGCTTCTACTTCCAGATCACGCTGGGCTACTCCGCCCTGAAGGCGGGCTTCGCGTTCCTGCCCTTCCCGGCGGGCATCGCGATCTCGGCGGGTGTCACCAGCGCTCTGCTGCCGAAGCTCGGCCCGCGTCCGCTGATGCTGGCCGGGGCCGTGCTGGGCGTCGTCGGCCTGGTGCTGCTGGCTCAACTGAGCTTCGGTGACAGCTTCCTCGCCGGTGTGCTGCCCGCTCAGGTGCTCATCGCGCTCGGTATGGGTCCGCTGTTCGTCGGCATGCAGACGGTCGCGCTGCATCAGGTGGAGGAAGAGGACTCCGGCGTCGCTTCCGCGCTGCTGAACGCGGCGCAGCAGGTCGGCGGGGCGGTCGGCACGGCGCTGCTGACCACCATCTCGGTGCAGGTCGCCAAGACCTTCGCGCATGACAACCCTGGCATCGACAACTTGGCCGCGCGGGCCGCGATCCACAGTTACGACGTGGCCTTCTACGTCGGCGCCGGGTTCTTCTTGGCGGCCGTCCCGATCATCGCGCTGATGATCCGGGACCGGCCGGAGAACCTGATCGAAGGTTCCGAGGACGGGGCACGGCTTCCGGTCGCGGTCTGATCCACCGGAACGAGGTCCGCGCGGCGTGCTGACGCCGCGCGGGCCTCGTCGTGTGCCAGGCGGTTGCTGTGCTGGAACGGAAGGCGGATCATGGCGGCGACGGCGGTTGCGCGGGTGCCCGCCGAGGCGCTGGAAGGCATTGCCTACCAATCGGTAGCAAAGGTGGTCCAGCTCACTCCGGGGGCTGCCCGTGCGGTGAGGACTTCGGCAGCAGTACGCTTGTCTTGTTTGCACCACATGTCCCGCCGACAACGCGGGACATATACGTTGTCTGTTGGAACAGCTGGGGTCCGCTCACAAGCGTGTTCGCCTGGCCGTGCAATGAGGGCACCATCCTAGGAGGACACGAAGATCCATGTCCAAGATCAAGGTTGAAGGCACCGTCGTAGAACTCGACGGCGACGAGATGACCCGGATCATCTGGCAGTTCATCAAGGACAAGCTGATCCACCCCTATCTCGACGTGAACCTCGAGTACTACGACCTCGGCATCGAATACCGCGACAAGACCGATGATCAGGTCACCGTCGACGCCGCCGAAGCCATCAAGAAGCACGGCGTCGGTGTGAAGTGCGCCACTATCACCCCGGACGAGGCGCGAGTCAAGGAATTCGGCCTCAAGAAGATGTGGCGGTCGCCCAACGGCACCATCCGCAACATCCTGGGTGGCACCATCTTCCGGGCCCCGATCATCATCTCGAACGTTCCGCGGCTGGTGCCGGGCTGGACCAAGCCGATCATCATCGGCCGTCACGCCTTCGGCGATCAGTACCGCGCCACCGACTTCAAGGTGTTCCAGGGCGGTACCGTCACCGTGACCTTCACCCCGGACGACGGCAGCGAGCCGATCGTGCACGAGGTCGTGAAGATGCCCGAGGAGGGCGGTGTCGTCCTGGGCATGTACAACTTCCGCAAGTCCATCGAGGACTTCGCGCGGGCGTCGTTCAACTACGGCCTGCAGCAGAACTACCCGGTGTACATGTCGACGAAGAACACCATCCTCAAGGCCTACGACGGCATGTTCAAGGACACGTTCCAGGACATCTTCGACGCCGAGTTCAAGAGCCAGTTCGACGCCGCGGGCCTGACCTACGAGCACCGGCTGATCGACGACATGGTCGCCTCCTCGATGAAGTGGGAGGGCGGCTACGTCTGGGCGTGCAAGAACTACGACGGCGACGTGCAGTCCGACACGGTGGCGCAGGGCTTCGGCTCGCTCGGCCTGATGACCTCGGTGCTGCTGACTCCGGACGGCCGCACCTGTGAGGCCGAGGCCGCCCACGGCACCGTCACCCGGCACTACCGCCAGCACCAGCAGGGCAAGCCGACCTCGACCAACCCGATCGCGTCCATCTTCGCCTGGACCCGCGGGCTCGAGCATCGCGGCAAGCTGGACAACACCCCCGAGGTCATCGGCTTCGCGCAGACCTTGGAGGACGTCGTCATCAAGACCGTCGAGGGCGGCCAGATGACCAAGGATCTCGCGCTGCTCGTCGGCGGTGACCAGGGCTATCTGAGCACCGAGGAGTTCCTCGGCGCGCTGGACGCCAACCTGGCTCGCGCGCTGCGCTGATCCCGGGGCCGAGCCGCGTCGCTCGGCCGACTCCGGCGCTGGGTGGTCACCCAGCGCCGGGCTGAACATCGGGCACCCGCCCCACCTCCGGTGGAACGGGTGCCCGGACTGTTTCGCGACCGATTCGCTGGGGGCGTCGGCCCGTCGCGCATGCCTCGCGATGTCGCCGCTTGTCAGCTCGCGCCGACTCCGGCGGGATCGAGCAGGCCCGCGAAAGCGCGGGTGAAACCGGCCGCCCCGTTGCCGCGTTCGACCTCCGTTTCGAACAGTCGCAGCAGGGGATCGAGCAGATCGGTCGCCACGCCTTGCTTGCGGCTGGCCGTGCGGATGTCGCGTGCTCGGCCTGCGCGGCGAGGGAGCCGCTGTACAGCAGTATCGGCGGATGCGCATCGCCGGGGCGCGGCGATCTTCCGGCGCGGGCATGGCCCGAGCCGATAGCTGGCACCGCGACGATGCTCGAAGGTGGCGGGCCGACTACGGTCGCCCGTCCGTATTGGGCGAATTCTCCTGTTCACCTGCGTAGTTCGTCGGCGGCACGTGGGCGAACTCACGTTCGCTGGGGAAGCGATCGCAGGCCGAGGCCGGTTACATGAACACGTGACCAGCGCCCTGACCACCAGCACCTCCGCGCCGCCCGGACGAACCGATTGGCACGTGCCCGCGATGCTCGCCCTGGCCATCGGCGGATTCGGGATCGGGACCACCGAATTCGTCACCATGGGTTTGCTGCCGGACATCGCGTCGGCGATGCGGGTCTCCGAGCCGACCGCGGGGCACGCGGTATCGGCCTACGCGCTCGGTGTGGTGATCGGCGCGCCACTGATCGCGGCGCTGTGCGCGCGGATGCCGCGCAAGCGCCTGCTCGTCGCGCTCATGGTGGCGTTCACCCTGGGAAATGTGGCGACCGTCCTGGCGCCCTCGTTCGAGACGCTGGTTCTCGCGCGATTCGTCTCAGGTTTGCCGCACGGTGCCTACTTCGGTGTCGCCTCGTTGGCCGCCGCCACTCTCGCCCCGGTAGGGCAGCGGGCAAAGGCGGTTGCCGCGGTTATGCTGGGATTGAGCGCCGCCAATGTTGTCGGCGTTCCCGCCGCTACTTGGCTCGGCCAGCATCTCGGCTGGCGCGATGCGTTCGTGGTCGTCGCGCTCATCGGAGTGACCACCGTGGCGGCGCTGCTGCGCTTCGTGCCGGAACTCACCGGCATCACGGTGACCAACCCGATGACCGAACTCGGCGCGCTGCGTCGCCCGCAGGTACTGCTGACGCTGCTGGTCGGCGCCGTCGGGTTCGGCGGCATGTTCGCCGTCTACACCTACATCGCGACAACACTCATCGACGTGGCGGGTCTGCGGGCCGGCGCGGTTCCCTTGGTGTTGATGCTGTTCGGCGTGGGCATGGTGATCGGGAACATCGTCGGCGGCGTGTTCGCCGATCGCGGCGTGGACCGCGCCATCCTGGTGTCGATGGTCGCGATGACCATCATCCTCGGTGGCTTCGTCGCCGCCGCGCACAACCCGTACACCGCGGCCTTCGGCGCGTTGCTGGTCGGCGCGTCCGGAGCTGCCTTGGCGCCGGCACTGCAAACCCGTCTGATGGACTTCGCGGCCGACGCCCAGACCCTCGCCGCCGCCCTCAACCACGCCGCCTTGAACATCGCCAACGCCGCGGGCGCCTGGCTCGGCGGCCTGGTCATCGCCGCGGGCCTCGGTTACACGGCTCCGGCCGTGGCCGGGGCGGCCCTCGCGGCGATCGGCGTCGCGTTGTTCACAGTGACCGCTTGGACCGCGCGGAGATCACGCCCGCAGCGAGCGACGCGGTAGCGATGTCGAAGCGGGCCCCGAGGTTGTCGGCGGCTTGTCGGGATTGGGACTCGCCGGGTCGGGCGCGGACTATCCGGCGGGGCGGCCGGCCAGGGCGCGGCCCGCGATGTCGTGCAGGTGCGCCGAGGCGCGTCGCCACCGGCGGCGGGCGCGCTCGTCATCCGGGTCGATGAAATTCGAGATCAGGATTCCGCGCAGCGCGTCCATGGCCGTGTAGATGAAGTCGCGCGCTTCCTTGCGGCGCACGTCGTCCGGCACGAAGCGGGCGACCGCAAGCAAGACGGCGTTGTTGACGAACGGCTCGACCTTCTCCATCGCCGCGGCCAGCACCGGGTCGGTCCGCCCCGCCACCCACAGTTCGACGGTCGCGATGAACAGCGGACCCTGGTGCAGGTCCCACAGGAACTCCAGCGCCGCGGCCACCGGATCGTCGCCGGTTTCGACCCGCGACATCTCCCGCATGGCGGTCTCGGCGCGCAGTTGCGCCAGGTGGCTGATCGCGGCCACCACCAGATCGGTCTTCGAGCCGAAGTGATGGACCTGCGCCCCACGGGTCACCCCGGCGCGCTCGGCCACCCGCGGCGTCGTGGTGCCCGAGTAGCCGTACTCGACCAGACAGTCCACCGTCGCGTCCAGCAGCCGGGTGCGCATCTCGGTGCTGCGCTGTTCCTGCGTCCGGCGCTGCTGCTTCACGACTACGCTCCTGGCCACCGCCCGATCCTACACTTACATACAGTGCTGTATGTTCCGCCGTTTCGGCGGGGAAATGGGCGATATCGAGGCTGCCGGGCGGACGGCATCCGACTGCGGCCGAGCGCGCCTTCGGAGGCGGTGCTGATGAAAACATGCATGTCTCACTGTATGTAGCAAGTGAAATGCAATCGGCTGGTTACTGGGGTCGTGGTCGCGCTTCCGCGCGGACCTCTTGCTCACTTACATACAACCTTGTATGTTTGTTTTCGCTCGTTCGGCCGCTCGCGGCGTACGCACAATCTGAGGAGTTCGATGACGAACAAGGTCTACGTCGTCGGTGTCGGCATGACGAAGTTCGAGAAGCCGGGCCGCCGCCTGGTCGAGGAAGCCGACGGCACTACTCGCGCCTGGGACTACCCGGACATGGCCAGGGAATCGGGCACCAAGGCGCTCGCGGACGCGGGCATCAGCTACGACCTGGTGGAACAGGCCTACGTCGGCTATGTGTACGGCGAATCCACCTCGGGCCAGCGCGCCGTCTACGAACTCGGCATGACCGGCATCCCGGTGGTCAACGTGAACAACAACTGCTCCACCGGTTCGACGGCGCTGTATCTCGCGGCCCAGGCGATCCGGGGCGGCCTGGCCGAATGCACGCTGGCGCTGGGCTTCGAGAAGATGCAACCCGGTTCGCTGGGGTCCACCTGGGACGATCGCGAGCAGCCGATGGCCAAGCACATCATGGCGCTGGCCGAGATCTCCGAGGTGCTGTTCCCCGTGGCGCCGTGGATGTTCGGCGCGGCCGGGCGCGAGCACATGAAGCAGTACGGCACCACCGCCGAGCACTTCGCCAAGATCGGCCACAAGAACCACAAGCACTCGGTGAACAACCCGTATTCGCAGTTCCAGGACGAATACACCCTCGAAGACATCCTCGCCTCGCGGATGATCTACGACCCGCTGACCAAACTGCAGTGCTCGCCGACTTCCGACGGGTCCGGCGCGGTGATCCTCGCGAGCGAGGACTTCGTCGACGCCCACGATCTCGCCGGGCAAGCGGTGGAGATCGTCGGCCAGGCGATGACCACCGACTTCGCCTCGACTTTCGACGACACCGCCAAGAACCTGATCGGCTACGACATGAACGTGCATGCCGCGAGGAAGGTCTATCAGCAGTCCGGGCTGGGCCCGGAGGACTTCCAGGTCATCGAGCTGCACGACTGCTTCTCGGCCAACGAACTGCTGCTCTACGAGGCGCTCGGCCTGTGCGGCGAGGGCGAGGCGGGGCAGCTGATCGACGACGGCAAGACCACCTACGGAGGCAAATGGGTGGTCAACCCCTCCGGCGGGTTGATCTCCAAAGGGCATCCGCTCGGCGCGACCGGTCTCGCGCAGTGCTCCGAGTTGACCTGGCAGCTGCGCGGAGCGGCGGACAAGCGGCAGGTGGACGGCGTCACCGCCGCTCTGCAACACAACATCGGCCTCGGCGGCGCAGCCGTCGTCACCGCCTACCAGCGCGCCGACCGCTGAACGCCGACCAACTCGACGAGGAGTGCGACACATGGGACATATCGAAGCCACCAAGGACGTCAACGCCGCCCCCGAAGCCCTGTGGGCGGTCGTCTCCGACCCGCAGACCTGGGACAAGTGGTTCACCATCCACGAACGCTTCATGGAGGAGCCGCCCGCCGTGCTCAGCGCGGGCGCCAAGCTGGTCGCCAAGATCGTGATGCTCGGCATGGCGAACAAACTGGAATGGACCATCGTCGCGGTGGACGCGCCGAACAAGCTGACGCTCGGCGGCACCGGCATGGCCGGCGTGCGGACGGAGTTCACCTTCGACATCCGGCCCAACGGCGAGGGCAGCACCATCCTCGTGTCGGGTGACTTCGAGGGCGCGTTGATCAAGGGCGCGCTCGGCAAAGCGGTGGAGAAGGACGGCATCAAACAGCTCGACCGTTCGCTCGACCAACTCGACACGTTGGCCTCGGCGGCATGAGCGGTCAGGCCCGGAGGCGGCAGCGGAGCGTGACCACGCAGGGCCCCGCTCGTGCCGGAAAGGAAACAGCATGAGCGGTCAGGCCCGGAGGCGGCGGCGGAGCGTGACCACGCAGGGCCACGCTCGTGCCGGAAAGGATGCGGCATGAGCGCCGAAACGAGCGCCCGCACAGTCGAGTTCGACGACAGCGGCTTGGAGACGTGGTCCGACGAGGACCGGTTCGCGGTCACCGCCGAGCGGGTCGCGGAGTACGCCGCCGCGACCAACGATCCGATCGCCGCGCACCTGGCCGGTACGGTGGCCGGACCGGTCTTCGCCATCGTCCCGGTCTTCGAGGCCATGATGATGCCCGTCATCGACGTCGCGCCGATGGACATCTTCGGCCGGGTCGTGCACGGGGAGCAGGACTTCCACTTCCACCGCGCGATCCGCCCCGGCGACCGGCTGGTGTCGCGCGCCAAGGCGATCGGCTACGCCAGCCGCCCCAACGGAACGACCATCACCATTCGCATCGAATGCCGGACCGAGGCGGGAGAACCGGTCAACGACCAATACCTCACCGCTTTCTTCCGCAACATCGATGCGGGCAAGACGGTCGGCGCGGCCGCTCCGGCGCACAAGTTCGACGAACGGCTGCGCGAGCAGGACCCGGTCGCCGTCGTGGCGCAGCATGTGGACCACGACCAAACCTTCCGCTACGCACCGGCGTCCGGCGATCCCGTGCCGCTGCACCTGGACGAGCAGGTCGCCAAGGACGCCGGACTGCCCGGCATCATCGCGCACGGGCTGTGCACCATGGCGTTCGCGTCCTGGGCGGTGCTGACCGAAGTCGCGGAGTCGGATGTGCACCGGCTCAGGCGCTTCGCGGTGCGCTTCGCAAAGCTGGTCTTTCCCGGCGACGACCTGGAGACCCGCATCTGGAAGGCGGGCTCCGCCGACGGCGTCACCCGCTACGCCTTCGAGACCGTGCGCGGCGACGATGTCGTGCTCAGCGACGGACTGGCCGAGATCGCCGACTGACATCCATCGCGCGGCGGCACGGTGTCCGCCGCTCCCTTTCCCCTTCGCCGGATTCGGCACGACTACAGGAGATAGACAACACATGGGCGTACTGGCCGGGCGGGTCGCCGTCATCACCGGCGCGGGTCGCGGCATCGGCCGCGAGCACGCGTTGCTGTTCGCGAAGGAGGGCGCCGCCGTGGTCGTCAACGATCTCGGCGGCAGCAACGCGGGCGAGGGGACCGATGCCGGTCCCGCCCAGGAGGTGGTGCGCGAGATCGTCGCCGCGGGCGGGAAGGCGGTGGCCAACACCGACGACGTCGCCACCTGGGACGGTGCGCAGAAACTGGTCGAGCAAGCGGTCAGAGAGTTCGGCGGCCTGGACGTCGTCGTCAACAACGCGGGCATCCTGCGTGACGCGTTTATCGCGGGCATGGACGAGTCGCAATGGGACGCGGTGATCGCCGTGCACCTCAAAGGCCACGCCGCGGTGCTGCACCATGCCGCCGCATATTGGAAGCAGCAGTCCAAGGCGGGCAATCAGCCGAACGCGGCCGTGATCAACACGGCATCGGCGTCGGGCACCACCTTGCCCAACCCGGGACAGGCCAATTACGGCGCGGCCAAGGCCGGGATCGCCGCGCTGACCCTGGTGGCCGCCGACGAACTAGCGCGCTACGGCGTGCGGGTCAACGCCATCGCGCCGATCGCGCGCACCCGGCTCACCCTGGCCACACCCGGCATGGGCGAGATGCTGGCGGCCGAAGCGGAGGAGTCCGACGGCGGGTTCGACGCCTTCGCCCCGGCCAATATCGCGCCGCTGGTCGCCTACCTGGCCGCCGAAGACTGCCCGATCACCGGCAAGGTGTTCGCGGTGCAGGGCGGCGCGATCTCCGAGCTGGCCGGTTGGCACGATGTGAAGACCATCGAGACCGAGGGGCCCTGGCTGATCGACGACATCGCCGCCCGGCTGCCCTGACCTCGGGGAATGTGAGGAGAACGACGATGTTCGAATGGTCCGAGACCGATGTCATGATCCGCGATGCCGTCCGGGCGTTCATCGACAAGGAGATCCGCCCGAATCTGGACGCGCTCGACAGCGGTGCACTGCCGCCGTACCCCGTGATCCGGAAGTTGTTCCGCGAGTTCGGGATCGATGTGATGGGCGGCGAAGCCGTGCAGAAGATGCTGGCCAGGCAGGCGGCGCGGGAGAGCGCTCCCGCCGAAGCGGAACGGAAGCCGAAGTCATCCGGCTCGAGCCCGTTCGCCGGACAGGAATCGCTGATGGCGGTGCTCATCGGCGAGCTGTCCGGAGTGTGCATGGGCCTGGTCTCGGCGATGGGCGTGAGCATCGGTCTGGGCGCGACCACGATCATGTCGCGGGGCACGCTGGCGCAGAAGCAGCGCTGGCTGGAGGACATCGTCACCATGCGGAAGGTCGCCTCCTGGGCGATCACCGAACCGGACTCCGGTTCCGACGCGTTCGGCGGCATGAAGACCTACGTCAAGCGCGACGGCGAGGATTACCTGCTCAACGGCCAGAAGACGTTCATCACCAACGGCCCCTTCGCCGACGTGATGATCGTCTACGCGAAGCTCGACGACGGCGCGGGCGGCGACAAGCGCGACCGCAAGGTGCTCGCCTTCGTGCTGGACAAGGGCATGCCCGGCCTCACCCAGGGCAAGCCGTTCAAGAAGATGGGCCTGCACTCCTCCCCGACCGGCGAGCTGTTCTTCGACAACGTGCGCCTCGGCCGGGACCGCCTGCTCGGCGAAACCGAAGAACACAAGGGCGGCGACGGCAGGGACAGCGCCAGGTCCAGCTTCACCGCCGAGCGCGTCGGCGTGGCCTTCATGGCGCTGGGCATCATCAACGAGTGTCATCGGCTGTGCGTGGAGTACGCCAAGAACCGCAAGCTCTGGGGCCAGGAGATCGGACGGTTCCAGCTGGTCCAGCTGAAACTGGCGAAGATGGAGATCGCGCGGATCAACGTGCAGAACATGGTGTTCAACACGCTGGAGCGGGGACGGGCGGGCAAACCCCCGACCCTGGCCGAGGCCTCCGCGATGAAGCTGTACGCCTCCGAGGCCGCCACCGAGGTGGCCATGGAAGCGGTGCAGCTGTTCGGCGGCAACGGCTACATGACCGAGTACCGCGTGGAGCAACTCGCCCGCGACGCCAAGTCACTGATGATCTACGCGGGCAGCAACGAGATCCAGGTGACCCACATCGCGAAAGGGTTGCTCGCGCAGTAGTTTCCGAATCGGCTGGCTCGCCGTACGCACTGCGCGGTGAGCTACGGCCGCGCGCAACCAAATCGGCCCGACCACCGGTCGTGGGCGGGGAGACCGAGCCCAGCCGGTTGACGATCCGGCTCGTGCCCGGTTTGTCCACCGCATCAGTGGCCAGCTGGCCATAGAGCGGTCATCATCACCCACCGTCGCCGCGTTCGGGCGTGTCGGAACGGGCACTCGGGAGGCCGCGTGCACTTGGTCCTGAACTCGAAAGCCGACGTGCTCAGCGCACCATAACTACGTCTTTCGAGCGAAGCGAGACCGAGCCTGTTCCGTTCGCGAGCCATAAGAGGGCCGCGAACACCCAGCGCCGCAGGCGCTGGAAAGATCAACACAGCACACGCCGCGACGAAGTCGCGGCCGAACTACACAGCGCGTAGCCGGGTGCGGCTGGCGTAGACGTGTTCGGCGATGAGGGTGGCGATGCGGTCGGGCGCTTCCAGCATCGGCACATGGCCGACGCCGTTGACCAGGATGCGGTCGGCGGATTCGGGCAGTTCCTTCAGGTAGCGCCGCGCGTAGACGCGGTTGGGGATGACCCGGTCGTACTCCGACAGCAGCAGCCGGACCGGCGTCCGCAGGGTGGACAGGTCGTCCTGTGCCGGCGCCCGCATCGCGCCGAGAATCATCGGCACCATCGCCGGGCAATGCAGCGCGGCGGCGAGCGCGGCCGCGGCGTCGCGCCGGGACACTACGGAGGCCTGCTTGCTCAACGCGAGCAATGCGACCCGCTGGGCGAGTGGGTTGCCGATCACGAATCCGCCCATGCGCTTGCCGATCTCGACGAGCGGTATCAGGGAGAGGAATTTCAGGTTGACCCGCCATTGGGTCAACGAGGGCGCGTGCCAGCCGCCCGCGGGCGCGATCAGCGTCAGGGTGCGGGCGCGTCCGCGGCGGGCGAGTTCGACGCCGACCAGTCCGCCGAGCGAGTTGCCCGCGATATGGCAAGTCCGCCAACCCAGTTCATCGAGCTGCTCGCAGATCCGGTCGGCCAGCGAACCCACGTCCACCGACGGGCCTCCGGTGGGCGCGCCGCCCCAGTGGCCCGCGAACGCGGGCGCGAACACCTCGCAGTGCGTCGACAGCCGCGCCGCCGTCTGCTCCCAGCAGTGCGGCGACATCATGAATCCGTGCAGCAACAGCAAGGGATCGCCGGATCCCACGTGCAATGCCTTGATCGGCTGGGGCTGTTTCGCCCGGGTGGATCCGCGCGCGGGGGCGGAGGAGGACTGGGAGGTGTCGGACGACATCGTCATCACCCCTTCCTGGACGGCAGTGTCCAAGGGACTTCATCTGACCAGCATTGTACGGTCGTGGTGTGCCGTATATCTCGACAGTGAACGTGAACGGTGTCCGCGCGGCCGCGGGCAAGGGGCTGCTCGCCTGGCTCGCGGCCACCGAGGCGGACATCGTCTGCGTGCAGGAGACTCGCGCCACCGACGACCAGGTCCGGGCCGCGCTGGCGCCCGCGCTGGACGCGGGATGGCAGCTGTCGCACGCCGAACCGGAGTCCAAGGGCCGTGCCGGTGTCGGCATCCTGTCCCGGCGGGCGCCCAGCGCCGTGCGAGTCGGCTTCGGCAGCAGTGAGTTCGCGGCGGCGGGCCGCTATCTCGAGGCCGATTTCGACGATGTCACCGTGGCCAGCGTCTACGTGCACTCCGGTGACGCGGGCACGGTGCGTCAAGACGAGAAGTATCGCTTCATGGCCGAACTCGGCGCCTACCTCGCCGCGCGAACCGGTGATTTCGTGGTCGCCGGGGACTGGAACATCGCCCACACCGAGCGCGACCTGAAGAACTGGAAGGGCAACCTGAAGTCGGCCGGGTTCCTGCCGCAGGAGCGGGCGTGGATCGATGAGCTGCTGGCCGCGGGGTACGTCGACGTGGTGCGGCAGTTGCACCCGGCGGGCGACGGTCCCTACAGCTGGTGGTCCTACCGGGGCCGCGCGTTCGACAACGACAGCGGCTGGCGCATCGACTACCACCTCGCCCGAGGAGAGCTGGCCACCCGAGCCAAGGACGCCGTGGTCGAGCGCGCCGCTACCTATGATCAACGCTGGTCGGACCACGCGCCCGTCACGGTGCAGTACCGATGAACCGGGCGCGACTGATCAAGCGCGGTGTCGGCCTGCTGGTCGCGGTGGCCCTGGTGGTGCTCGCCGCGGTGCTCGCGCTGTACGACGGTGGCGCTACCACCACATCTACCCCGGCGAGTCGCGCGACTACCGCCGCGACGAGCGTGGCCACCCCGGCCGCCGCCGCGCCGCGCGGTGCGGACAGCGCGTCGCCGGTCACTCAGGCGTCCGGTATCCCGGAGCGCGCGTACGCCACGCTGAGGGAGATCGACGCGGGCCAGTGGCCGGACTCGGCGAACGCACCCGGCACCAAAGGGGGCGAGCGATGGATGAATCGGGGTGGGGACCTGCCCGCGACCGACGGCTCCGGTAAGCCGATCATCTATCAGGAATGGGACGTCAATCCCAAGCAGTCCGGCCGATCCCGCGACGCCGAACGCATCGTCACCGGTAGCGACGGTTCGGCCTGGTACACCGGCGATCACTACAAGACCTTCACGAGGATGCGCTGATGACAAAGACCGTCACGCTGTCGCAGTTCCTTGCCCGCTCCGACGCCGACGACGCGCCGCCCGGCGCCGCACTCACCCCGCCGCGTGTCACGTTCGGCACGCTCGCGGTGGACGCCGCCGACTTCAGCGGGGTGCGGGACAAAGCGCCTTCGGGCTACCTGGTGCGTGAACTGCGCGGCGCGAAGATGACCACCACCGCGCGCCTGTTCGACGAGTTCGCCGCCGCGTTCCAGTTTCCGTACTACTTCGGGGAGAACAAGGACGCGTTCGACGAGTGCCTGCGTGATCTGGACGATTTCCTCGGCGAAGGGGCCGGATACGTTGCCGTGGTGCGCGACTCGGCCGGATTGCTCGCCGACGAGCCCGTCGAGCGTGACTGGTTCGCCGAGGCCATGCGCGATTGCGCGGCTTACTGGTCGCGGCGGGACGTGCTCTTCCGGGTCGTCCTGCAAGGCGAAGCGCCCGATCTGGAGGACGTGTCCCTGCGGCTGTGACCAGGGCTGTTACCGCAGTTTGCCGGCCATGTCCTCGCCGAGCAGGACGAACACGTCGACTGTCTGCTCGATCAATTCGTCGCGCGTGAGATCCAGGTCGCCTTGGAGCCAGGCGGTCAGCGTCTGCACCAGCCCCCCGACCAGGTAGAGGGCCCGGAACTCGACCACCGCGGCCGGGCCGGAATCCGGAATCCGGTAGAAGTCCGTGCCCTCGGTGGCCACCATCCGCGCGAACGTTCGCACCGTCTCGGTGGTGCGGGCGCGCAGTTCCGGCGTCGCCATGCCCGCGATCAGGGCGGCTTTCGCCTTGCGTGGGTCATCGGTGAGCAGGTGCACGCCCGCGGTGATCGCGGCGTGCGCGGTCGCGCGCGTGTCCGCCGCGGCGGTGCGCACGGCCGTGAGGATGGCCGCCGCCAGTTCCGCGGCGATCCCGTCGATCAGGGCGGTGAGCACGGCGTCGCGGCTGTCGAAGTTCTCGTAGTAGTACCGCTCGTTGAGACCCGCCCGCGCGCACAACCCCGACACGGTCAGTTTCGCCAGCCCCTCCGTGCCGATGATCTCCAGCGCGGCCTCCAGCAACGCCGCACGCCGCTGCGCCCGGCGCTCCTCGGCGGAGATGCCCCCGTAAGTCCGCTGCGCCGTCACCCTTCGATTCTTACAGGTCCGCTTAACACCGTGGTTGTCGCCCGATCGACCCGCGCGCAACATTCTGGCATGGAGTATTGCCAGAAAGGTAGGTTCTGGTGGATGCTATTGCCAGATGTGCTCGATGAGGAGGCGGCGATGTCCGAGCCCGGCTATTTCAGTGACCACTCGATGGTCCGGCGGGTGATGAGCAAGCGGGCGGTGGGACTGACCTACGGCTTGCGCGCGCTGGTGATCGGGGCGGTGCACCCGCTGCTCTTTGTCGGCACGGCGGAGAACACCGAGCACCGCATGACCCCCTACACCCGGCTCGCGCTGACCGGCCGCCTGTTCGAGGCGGTGTTCCTCGGTAGCAGAGCCGAGGCCGACCGCGCGCTGGCGTTCACCAGGAAACGGCACGTCAAGGTGCGTGGGACGCTGCCGGAGGACGCCGGTGACCAGCACCCGGCGGGGACGGGATACTCCGCGCTCGACCCGCACCTCATGTTCATGACCATGGCCTTCACGTTCGACTCGGCCGAGGTGATGTACGACCTGCTGGTGCGCACCATGACCGACGGTGAGCGCGAAGGGCTCTACCAGGACTACGTGCGCTGGGGCGAGCTGTTCGGCATGCCCGCGGACGCGGCGCCCGCCAGTTATCCGGAGTTCCGTGCCTTCTTCGACGGCTACCTCGCCTCCGGCGAACTGTTCCTCACCGAAGAGGCGCGGCTGGTCGGCTCCTACCTGGCCGGACAGCGCGTCCCCTACTCGCAGGGTGTGCCGTTGCAGCAGGTCACCTCCGCGTTCTACCTGCTGGTGCAGGGCAGCCTGCCGACACGCATCCGCCGGATGTACGGGATGCGCTGGGGTGTGGCGGAGGAGGTCGCCTACCAGGGACTGTCCCGAGCGGTCCGCACCGCGCACGTGTCGGTTCCGCTGGTGCCCCCGGTGCTGCGTGGCACGCTCGCCGGGCCGAGCGCGCCGGTCTACAAGATGCTGTCCGAGCGGGAACACGAACTGGTCAGCGGCGGACGGCCGAGCATGCCCGGGGTGGACCCGCGCAACTGGGTGCAGCGAAATTCGGCTTGAGCCGCATGCGAAAATCGGAGTATGTCGAGTCCTGCGCCCAGCCCGGCCGCCGAACGCAAACAGCGGGTCCTGTCCGGGATCCAGCCGACCAGCTCCTCGTTCCATCTAGGGAACTACCTTGGCGCGCTGCAGTACTGGGTGACCATGCAGGACGACTACGACGCGCTGTATTTCATCCCGAACATGCACGCGATCACGGTGCCGCAGGACCCCAAGGAACTGAAACTCCGCACCAACGCCGCCGCCGCCCAGTTGCTCGCGCTGGGCATCGACCCCAAGAAGTCGACCCTGTTCGTGCAGAGCCAGGTACCCGAGCACGCGGAGCTGACCTGGGTGCTCAGCTGTCTCACCGGTTTCGGCGAGGCCAGCCGGATGACCCAGTTCAAGGACAAGTCGGTGAAACAGGGCGCGGAGAACGCGACCGCAGGCCTGTTCACCTACCCGATACTGATGGCCGCGGACATCCTGCTCTATCGCGCCCATCAGGTGCCCGTCGGCGAGGACCAGCGTCAGCACTTGGAACTGACCCGTAACCTTGCCCAGCGCTTCAACTCTCGGTTCAAGAAGACGTTCGTGGTGCCGGAGGCGCACATCGTCAAGGGCACGGCGAAGATCTACGACCTGCAGGACCCGACCGCGAAGATGAGCAAGTCGGCCTCCACCGACGCGGGTCTGATCAACCTGCTCGACGACCCGAAGGTCACCGCGAAGAAGGTGAAATCCGCGGTCACCGACACCGAACGCGAGATCCGCTACGACCCGGAACTCAAGCCGGGCGTCAGCAACCTGTTGGTGATCCTCAGTTCGCTGACCGGTGCGCCGATCGTCACCTTGGAAAAGGATTTCGAGGGTAAGGGTTACGGCGAGCTGAAAGCCGACGTGGCCGACGCGCTGGTCGAATTTGTCACGCCGTTGCAGGCCAAGGTGCAAGAGTACATGTCGGATCAGGGTGAACTCGACCGCGTACTCGCGGCCGGCGCCGAGCGTGCGCGAGAGATCGCGGGCAACACCCTCGCGCAGGTCTACGACCGGGTGGGCTTGCTGAGTCGCTAGGCGGCCGCTCGCCTGGGCGGTTGTCGCGCGCCCGACCGGGTACCACCGGTGTGAGGTCTCTCGGTCGAAGGGGCGAATGGTGCAGGTGATCGACAATGTCAAAGCCTGGATCCAACGCCGGATCCAGGCGCAGCCGTGGCTGGACCATCTGGTTCGCGCGGCGGGGCGCTATCAGCGGCAGCGGGGCGACTACTACGCGGCGGGCATCACGTATTTCACTGTGCTGTCGTTGTTTCCGCTGCTCATGATCGCTTTCGCGGTCGCGGGCGTGATCTTGTCCAGCAATCCGGATCTGCTCGGGGAGTTGCAGGCCAAGATCGTCGAGAACATTCCCGGCTCGTTCGGCACCCAGCTGAACGATTTGATCGAGCAGGCGGTCGACTCCCGGCGCACGGTCGGCGCGCTGGGCCTGATCACCGGCGTCTACAGCGGCCTCGGCTGGATGGCCAATTTGCGCGCCGCGCTCACCGAGCAATGGGACCAGAAGTCTCCGGACGGCAACTGGCTGATGACCAAGCTCTCCGATCTGGGTGCGCTGGTCGGTCTCGGCCTCGCGTTCACGGTCTCGCTGGGCTTGTCGGCCTTGGCGTCGAGTTCGCTCGGCAGTCAACTGCTGGACAATCTGGGCCTCGGCGATTTGCCGGGCGCGGACCTGCTGTTGTCGCTGTTGTCGATCGCGCTCGGTTTCCTCGCCTCCTGGGCGGTGTTCGCCTGGGTCATCGCGCGGTTGCCCCGGGAACCGGTGACGCTGGCCAGTGCCGCCAAGGCGGCCGGTCTGGCCGCGCTGGTCTTCGAGGTGTTCAAGATCGTCGCCTCGATCTACCTGCAATCGGTGCTCAGCAGCCCGGCGGGCGCCACCTTCGGCTCGATCATCGGTCTGATGGTGTTCAGTTACGTCACCTACCGCATCGTCCTGTTCGCCACGGCCTGGGCCGCCACCGCCGCGGAGAACGAGCCGGAAGCCGAGATTCCCGCCCCCGGGCCGGCCGTGATCGCGCCGCGGGTCGGTGCGCGTGACGTCTCGATGGGGGTGGGCGCCGCCTTCTTCGGCGCGGGCGCGCTTGCCGCCCTGACTCTTTCCGGATTACGCAGGTCGGACCGGCGGTGATCGATTCAGCGTCGCCGGGTGGCCCGCCGTGCCCCTAGGACGAGCGCGGCGATCACGAGGACACCGCCGATGATCAATACGGTGCGCGCGCCGGTGCGGCGATCTCCGGTGTGTGGCATGGCGGACGGGTCGCTGCCCGGCGACGAGGACATCGCCGGGTCGTTTCCCGATGTGGGCGGCGCGGCGAGGGTGGCTCCGCTCTGGTCGCGCTGGGGTACCACCGCGCCGGGCAGATTGCCGATCGAGGCGCCGCGGGGCAGCGCGAATCCGTAGTCGAGCAGGCGGGCGGCCTGCTCCCATGGGCGCACCGGCCGCACGTCGGCCTTGAGGAGAGTGACGGCGAGCCTGCGGCCGCCCCGCTGGGCGGCGGCGACGAAGGTCTGGCGCGCGTCATCGGTGAAGCCGGTCTTGCCGCCGAGGGCGCCGTCGTAGTTGTAGAGCAGCTGGTTGTCGTTGCCGATCGGGTAGCCGGGGCGGTCGGTGTCGCCCGGAACGGCAGGGTCGGCGGGGTAGCCGGGGAAGTCGACCTGCTCGGTATGGATCAGCTCGGCGAAAAGCGGAACCGTCATGGCCTCGCGGAACAGCACGGCGAGGTCGTAGGCCGAGGTGCTCATGCCGGGGCCGTCCAGCCCGGACGGAGTGGCCGTGCGAGTATCCATGGCGCGCAACGATTTCGCCAGGCCGTTCATCTTCGCGACGGTCGCGGCGTCGCCGCCGAGCTGCGCCGCGATGGCATGCGCCGCGTCGTTGCCCGAAGCCATGATCAACGCCTGCATGAGCTGTCGGTTGGTGTAACGGCCGCCGGGGCCGATGCCGACCCGGGTGCCGTCGGCGTCGGCGTCGGCCTGCGTGCCGACGACCACCTTGTCCAGATTCAGCGTGCGCAGCGCCAGCGTGGCCAGCAGCACCTTGATCGTGCTCGCGGGCCGGTAGCGACCGTGCGGGTCCTTCGCGGCCAGCACCTCCCCGGTATCCAGATCCGCCACCAGCCAGGCCGTCGCCGAAATGTCCTGCGGAGCGGGCGGCGCGGCTTTGGGAAGTACGACTCCGCACTCGCCGAGGCGGGTTCCCCCGATCGGCGGGGAAGGGACCGGCAGCGGCGTGGGGGTCGGCTGTCCGGGCGCGGGCACCTCGGAAGTGTCGATCGGTGCGGGCGGCGATGTCTTCTGCGGGCACCCGTCGGTGTTCGGGGTGGTGAACGGCGTGGTGGTGCTCGGCGCTGCGAGGGACGGCGCGGCCGTCGCTCCGATCACGGCGACGGCGAGGACGGCGCCTGAGCAGAGCAAGGCACGGCGAGTGATCTTCATCGCCGATGAGCCTAGCGAGCGGTCCGGTGATCGAGCAGTCCATCCCCGCGACGGTATTGACAGTATCTACTAAATGAGAGCTACTATCAAAAAGATGTAGCTACCATTTCTGGAGGCGTCATGAAGAACGACTCGTCCCGTCGCTGGCTCGCCCTCGGCGCGCTGGCCGTGGCGATGCTGACGATTGGGCTCGATGTCACCGTGCTGACCGTGGCGCTGCCCACGCTCGCCGTCGACCTGAACGCGAATACCGCCGCGCTGCAATGGTTCAGCAGCGCCTACACGCTGGCGCTGGCCGCCGTGATGCTGCCCGCGGGCGCGCTCGGCGATCGCTACGGCCGCAAGAAGTTCCTGCTCGCCGCGCTGGTGCTGTTCGGCGTGGCGTCCATCGCGTGCGCCGTGGCCACCTCGCCCGGCGAGCTCGTCGCGGCGCGCGTCGTGCTCGGCATCGCGGCCGCGGCGATGATGCCGCTGTCGATGTCGGTGCTGCCCGCGATGTTCCCCGAACCGGCCGAACTCCAGCGGGCGCTCACCATCTGGATCACCTCCACCGCGATCGGCCTACCGCTGGGCCCGATCGTGGGAGGTTGGTTGCTGCGGAACTTCTGGTGGGGTTCGGTGTTCCTGATCAACGTGCCGATGGTCGTGATCGGTGCGTGCGCCGTCGCCGCGTTGGTGCCCGAATCGCGCAGCGCGCAGCACTTCCGGATCGATCTGCCCGGCGTCGCGCTGTCCGCCGCGGGCATGCTGGGGCTCACCTACGGCTTCATCCGGATCGGCGAGAAAGGCTGGGGCGACGGCCCGGCCTGGGCGATCATCGCGGCCGGTGTGCTGCTGTTCGGCGCGTTCCTGCTCTGGCAGCGCAGGACCACGCATCCGCTGGTCGATCTCGGGCTCTTCGCCGCCGACGGGTTCCGCTGGGGGACCGCCTTCTCGATCGTGGTGAACTTCGCCATGTTCGGCATGTTCTTCACCGTTCCGCAGTACTTCCAAGCGGTGCTCGGCGTGGACGCGCTCGGCAGCGGCCTGCGATTGCTTCCGTTGATCGCCGGGTTGCTGGTCGGCAGCAGGCTGGTCGACAAAGCGCTGCCGAAACTGGGCGTGCGCGTGGTGGTGGCCGCCGGATTCGCGCTGCTGGCCGGCTCGCTGGCACTGGGGGCGTTGACCACCGTGGACAGCGGTTACGGCTTCGCCGCCCTGTGGTTGACGCTGCTCGGCGCCGGTATGGGGCTGGTGATGCCCGCGGCCATGGGCATGGCGATGGGCGATCCGGATGCCGAGCGCTCCGGGTCCGGCTCCGCGCTGTTGCAGGCGCTGCGCCAGGCGGGCGGCACCATCGGCGTCGCGGTGCTCGGCACCGTGCTGTCCACTCGGTACCGGTCGGAACTGGGCGAGCTGAACCGCGAACCGATCTCCGACGGCGTGAACGCGGGCGTCGCCACGGCGGGCAAGCTGGGCGATCCCTCGATGCTGCACCAGGTGCAGATGGCCTTCCTCGGCGGCATGGGCGCGATGCTGTGGGCCTGCGCCGCGCTATGCGTGCTGGCGGCGGTGCTCACGGCGACCTTGGTGCGCACACGGCAACCCGCACGGGCGCCGGAGCCGGGTGCGGCAGAATCGATCCATGTCGGTTGAGCTACCCGCGAGCGGGACGGCGCAGGGTCTGCGCGAGCGGAAGAAGGAACGGACCCGCCGGACGATTCGCCTCGAGGCCTTCCGGCTGTTCCGCGAGCAGGGTTACAACGAGACGACGATCGAACAGATCGCCGCTGCCGCCGATGTCTCGCCCAGCACCTTCTTCCGCTACTTCCCGACCAAGGAACAGCTGGTGCTCGCCGACGACCTCGATCCGGCGATGATCGAGGCGTTGCGGCGTCAGCCGCGCGACATCGGGCCGATGGCGGCATTTCGTAACGCGGTGCTGGAGGTCTTCGGCAATCTGGCCGCCGCCGAGCTGGCGTTCGAGCAGGAGCGGCAGGCGCTGCTCTATCACGTGCCGGAGCTGCGCTCGGCCATCGGCCTGGAGATCATCCGCAGCATCGACCTCATCGCGAGCCTGCTGGCCGATCATCTCGGCCGGGCCGCCGACGATTTCGAGGTGCGAGTGGCAGCGGGCGCGATGGCGGGCGCGGCTCTCGGCATGGCGACGATGACGCCGTTGAACGTCGAGAACATCACCCGCACATTGGATTTCCTGGATGCGGGCATGCCGCTCGCGCCGAAGCGCGAGTCCTGAAAGTTCCCCGGCCGTACTATCACGCGCCTGCCGGACTGGCTTGCCGCAAACGGTCGGGCGTGTCGTCGTCCATGGTCGCGAAGAAGCCGCCGATCACGTCCTCGATCTCGGCGATCGAGTCCGCGCAGTAGAGAGTCGGCTGATAGTGGGTGATGTCGTAGGTCGCGGTACCCATCCGGGCGATGTCGAGCGGGCGTAGTTCGGCGTGCCGGAACTCCTCGATCTCGCCGTAGGACGACAGCAGGCCCGCGCCGTAGCACCGAATCTCGCCGCGCTCCCGGACGACGCCGAATTCCATCGAGAACCAGAAGACGTCGGCAAGGAATTTCAACGCGCGATCGGTGCTCAGGCGCGCCACCGCCGCGCCGACGGTCGCGTAGATCGCGGCGAAGCGCGGGCTGGCGATCTGGGTGGCATGCCCGATGATCTCGTGGATGGCATCCGGCTCCGGGGTGTACAACGGCGCGGAATGATGCCGGATGTACTGCGTGGAGTGGAAGATCCGATCGGCGAAGGAGCCGAAGAACTGTCGCAGCGGCACCAGTCCGGCGGCCGGTGCGTACCGGAATCCGGTCAGCGGGGCGAGCGCCGCGGACACCTCGTCCAATTGCGGGATGTGATCGGTGGGCAACGACAGCGCTTCGGCGGCCGTCAGCACCTCCGCGCTGGCGTAGGTGCGATGTTTGCGCGCGAGTTCGGCCGACACGATCCGCCACACCTGCTGCTCCTCGTCGGTGTAGGCGATGTGGGGTGTCGGCTTTCCCGGTGCATGGTCCAGTGCCAGCGCGGCGATGGCATTGCGCCGGGCCCGATATTCCGGATCGTGCACACCGGGGTGCTCATCGCTCAGGTGCACGGTCACGTCACCGTCGCCGGTGCGGGTCACCGGCGAGTACAACTGCGCCTCGCTGAACATGACTCGATGCAAGCACCGCAGGCACCCGCCGACAACAAAAGCCCGTTCAGCTGAGCAATCTGCCTAGCTGAACGGGCTTTCCCGGGGCCATCCTGACAACCGAAGGCCGGGATCGGACGGCGTGCTGATCAGTGCGCGCCGTGCAACGAATGCACCACCGCGTGGCCTTTACCGCGTCCGATCATCCACTTGTTGACCGGCGTGGTCAGCACGAAGGCCACCGCCAAGGCGAAGGCGAGGGTGGTCCAGAACAGCACCGTGTCCAAGTGGGCGTCCATCGCGCCGGGAACGGCGAGGATCACGGCGTTGTCCACGATCTCCATCACCGTGATGGACACCGTGTCGGCGGCAAGCGCGGTGCCGACGGCGGCCGCCAACGGCAGGCCCGCGCGCAGCACGCCGCGCATGGTCAACGCATAGCCGAACACGAACGCCAGCACGATGGCCAGCACCATCGTCGAGGTGTTGTTCCAGCCCAGCGCGGTGCCGATCACCATGCCGAGGATTTCGCCGATGGCGCAGCCGGTGAGGCAGTGCAGGGTCGCCATCGCCGCCATCCGCCAGGTAGCGGGGCCGTGGTGCGCGCTGTGTTGTCCGGCGGGTGCGGCGTGCGAGACGTGTTCGGCCGACGGGTGGTGCCTGTGTTCCATGACTGGAACTATACCCCCGTAGGGTATTTGCGCAAGGCCGAGTTCTCGATTTGCCGGACATGAACGGGCGTTATGCCGCAAGATGGCGAAAGTATGAAGGAGGGCGCATGAAATCCGTGCGGATCGATCTCGACCAGGACCTGCTCGCCGCGGCCGCCGCCATCATGGGCACGTCGACCAGTGACGCCACCGTCAACGAGGCCTTGCGCCGGATCGTCGTGCACGAGCGCCAGCTGCACAATCTGCAGCGGCTCGCCGCTAAGGCGTTCGTCGGGCTACCGGACGTCGCGGTGATGGACCGCTAGCGGTATCGCGGCCGGTCTCTCGGTTATCTGGGAGAGGCGGGTCGTTGCTCGTCCAGAGCGCGCTGCCAGACCTCGTCGAACTCCCTGGCGTCGATCTGGAGTGCGGTGAACTCGGTCTCGGCGTTCAGTTCGTCCGGCGTGGGAACCGGGATCTGCCCGAGTTCGGTGGTGCCTGTGCCGCGACCGGAATCGGCCCAGTCGCGGTGGCCGTCCCGGAACACCTCGACCTTGCGCACCTCGAAACCGTCGTCGCCGATCTCGCTGAACAGCTCCACCGGCTCGTCGTCGAAATCGTGGTGCCATTGCGCCTTCAGGTACCACATCGCCCATCAACTCCCCAGTTCGTGACCGACTCGGTTGCCGAACCGCATATCAGCCAGCATATGGGTGTCGCGGGTCGGCGTCCCGCTGCTGAGCTGACGGGGTGCGTGAGGTGAGGGTCGCGGTCGAGTTCTGGCCTGAGTGTCGGTGGCCCCTGGCAGAATCCCTGGCACTGTTGGCGTGACCGAGGGGTGGGAGTCATGGCGGTCTCTCTAGTCGACGTGCCGGTGACGCAGCGGCCGCGTGAACGGTTGCTGGCGCTCGGGCCGCACGCGCTGAGCGATGCGGAGTTGCTGGCTCTGCTGCTACGCCAGGGCAGGCGCGGTGCGAGCGCGCTGGACCTGGCGGTGGAGTTGCTGGTCGAGCACGGCGGTCTCGCCGGGCTGGCGTCCGCGCGGCCGGAGGAGTTGTCTCGCCGGGCGGGCATCGGCGTCGCGAAGGCGGCCGCGATCATCGCCGCCTTCCACCTCGGCGCACGAGCACGTGGCAGGCCGGACACGTCGATCCGACTCACCAGCCCCGCCGACGTGGCCGCCGCCGCCCTCCCGCTGTTCGCGGGCGCCAGGGTGGAGCGTCTTCTCGTCCTGATCTGCGACGCCCAGAATCGCCTCCGTCAGAAGGTCTTCGTCGCCGAAGGCGCTGTCGACCAGGTCGTCGTCCCCGTCCGGGAAATCCTGAACACCGTCCTTCGCCACGACGGCCGAGCCTTCGCCATTGTGCACAACCACCCTTCCGGCGACCTCACCCCCAGCCCCGACGACCGACACACCACAACCCTCCTCACCGAAGCCGCCCACACCGTAGGCCTCCGCTTCCTCGACCACGTGGTCATCGCGGGGGAGAGGTGGACGAGCGCACCGAAGTTCGCTTGACCTTCTCACTGTGTCAAGGCTTTCACTGGCTGTCGGAGGTGGTCCCCATCAATTCGACACACAGCAATACACAGCACACCCGGCTGCTCGACGCTTTGGCGGCGGCGAACTCCTCGACGCGGCTCGAGGCGGCACTGGCAGCGGGCACTCATCCCGATCCCGGGTTCATCGATGCGCTGGTAGAGCGGTGCGCGATCGAGCCGGACTTCTTCGTGCGCGACATGCTCACGTGGGCGCTCACCCGTCTTCCGTCGGAACTCACGGTTCCGAAGCTCCGCGCGGAACTCCGTTCCGAGCGCGCTCAGGCTCGCAGCCAAGCGCTGCACACGCTGTCCAAGATCGGTGACCCGACCGCGTGGTCGGCGATCACACGGTCGTTGTTGCACGATGCCGACGACGAGGTCGCGCGGACTGCCTGGCGCGCGGCCGCCGTTCTCGTGCCCGACGGTCAGCAAGAATGGCTGGGCGCCGAATTGGCCATGCAATTCGGCCGGGGAGACCGGGAGGTACGGTTGAGCCTGAGCCGCGCCCTCGTCGCGCTCGGTGAGGTGGTCGAGCCGGTCCTGCGGACGGCGATGGCAAGTCCGGACCCGACGGTGAGGGCGCATGCGCGCGCCACTGAGCGGCTCCTGCTCGACCCGGATGCCGGATTCGACCTCGCGGTCGATGCGGCGAGACGGGTCGTCGCGCTCGGCCCGGACCAGGAGGAGACAACCGCGTGCTGATCGGTGAGGTGGCGCGCCGCTCGGGGGTGAGTGCCCGCATGCTCCGGCATTACGACTCCCTCGGGCTGGTGCGACCGACCGGCCGCACCGTGGGCGGCTACCGGGAGTACTCCCCGGAGGACATCCGGCGGATCTTCCACGTGGAGGGGCTGCGGTCGCTGGGACTGTCGCTGAGCCAAATCGCACGCGCTCTCGACGAAGCCGCATTCACTCCATCCACCCTGGTCGGCGAGCTCATCCGGAAGACGGAAGAACGACTGAAACGGGAGCGGGAACTTCTCGAGCGACTGCGCAGGGTCGATGCGGCCGAGCCCTCCGGTTGGCAGGACGTCCTGCGCATCGTCGAACTCCTGCACGGACTCGGTTCGCACAATGCTGCCCGACGGCAGCAGGCTGTACTGGCCCCGCCGGAGGACGTGTCGATGCCCGCCGAGCTGCTCGCCGAGGCGGTCCTCACCGAATCGGATCCATATGTGGCCGGGGCACTGCGGTGGGCTCTCGCGCGAGCCGGCGGTGACGGCGTGGCGAGCGTGGCATCCGGCATGGGCTCCGACAACGTCGACGTCCGGCGGCGCGCGGTCCTGGCGCTCGGCGAACTACCGGGTGACGAGGCGACCTCGGTCCTCACGGACGCGCTCGAGGACGCGGACGCGACGGTCCGCAGACACGCTGCTCTCGCCTTGGGTGCGCGCGGGGTCACCCGGGCCGTGCCCGCGCTCATCGGCACGGTGGTCGAGGGCCCGAACGATGTCGAGGCGGCCGAACTCTTGGGAACGCTGGCACAGAACGCGGAGTGGGCGGATCGGATCATGAGTGCGCTGGTCGACGAGCTGACCGTGCACGCGACGGACTCGGCGGTGCGGATCCGCCTGACCCAGGCGCTCGCTGAGATGCCGGGCACCATCGCGCTGAACACCCTGCGGCAACTGACCAGCGACGACGATCGCGCCGTTGCCCTCATCGCCTCGGCCCTCCTGCCAACGCTCGAACATCGGCCCCACAAAAAAGCCCCCCTCGCTTGACTTCCTGTTCGAGACTTCGCGGGCTCCCTGGTCATCGCCCTTCGTAAACCCGGCCTGACCTCGGCTGAGAATGCCGGCGACCGCCGATGGAAGCAGTCCGCCTCACAAACGGCGAAGGCCGCCTCTATCGCATCGATGGAGGCGGCCTTCGGTTCGGCTGGGTCCGTGAAATCAGCGGGTGAACAGAAGCGCTCGCTTGACTTCCTGAATCGCCTTGGTGACCTCGATGCCGCGGGGGCAGGCGTCGGTGCAGTTGAAGGTGGTGCGGCAGCGCCAGACGCCTTCGACGTCGTTGAGGATGTCGAGGCGTTCGCGGGCGGCTTCGTCGCGGCTGTCGAAGATGAAGCGGTGGGCGTTCACGATCGCGGCCGGGCCGAAGTAGCTGCCGTCGCTCCAGTACACGGGGCAGGAGGTGGTGCAGCAGGCGCACAGGATGCATTTGGTGGTGTCGTCGAACCGGGCGCGGTCGGCCTGGCTCTGGATGCGTTCGCGGGTGGGCTCGTTACCCGAGGTGATCAGGTAGGGCTTCACCGCGCGGAACGCGTCGAAGAACGGCTCCATGTTCACCACGAGGTCCTTCTCCACGGGCAGGCCGCGGATCGGCTCGACGGTGACGGTGATCGACTTGCCGTTCTTGGGCAGCATGTCCTTCATCAGCACCTTGCAGGCCAGCCGGTTGACGCCGTTGATCCGCATGGCGTCGGAACCGCAGACGCCGTGCGCGCAGGACCGGCGGAAGGTGAGCGTGCCGTCCAAGTAGGACTTGATGTAGATCAGCAGGTTCAGGAAGCGGTCGGTCGGCAGCGCGGGCACCTGGAAGGACTCCCAGTGCGCGCCCTTGTCGTCCTCCGGATTGAACCGGGCCACCTTGACGGTGATCATCACGGAGCCCTCGGGGACCGGAGCGGGCGTCTGCGAAGAGGGTGCTTCGGCAACAGCAGTCATCAGTACTTACGCTCCATCGGCTCGTAACGGGTCTGCACCACCGGCTTGAAGTCCAGGCGGATGTCCGAAAGGAGCTCCGAGCCCTCCTTGTAGGCCATCGTGTGGCGCATGAAGTTCACGTCGTCGCGGTCCGGGTAGTCCTCGCGGGCGTGGCCGCCGCGCGATTCCTTCCGGTTCAGCGCGCCGACCACGGTGACCTCGGCCAGCTCGAGCAGGAAGCCGAGCTCGACGGCCTCGAGCAGGTCGCTGTTGTAGCGCTTGCCCTTGTCCTGCACGGTGATCCGCGCGTAACGCTCCTTGAGCGCGTGGATGTCGGTGAGCGCCTGCTTGAGCGTGTCCTCGGTGCGGAACACCGAGGCGTTGTTGTCCATCGACCGCTGCAGCTCGGTGCGGATGTCGGCGACCCGCTCGTCGCCGTGCTCGCTCAGCAGCTGGGTCAGCCAGTCCTGCACCATCTGCGCCGGGTTCTCCGGCAGCTCGACGAACTCGCTGCGCTGCGCGTGCTCCGCGGCGGCGATGCCGGCGCGGCGGCCGAACACGTTGATGTCCAGCAGCGAGTTGGTGCCCAGACGGTTGGCGCCGTGCACCGAGACGCACGCGCACTCGCCCGCGGCGTAGAGGCCGGGGACGACGTCGCTGTTGTTGCGCAGCACCTCGCCGCGGATGCGGGTCGGGATGCCGCCCATCACGTAGTGACAGGTCGGGAACACCGGCACCAGTTCCTTCACCGGGTCCACACCCAGGTAGGTACGGGAGAACTCGGTGATGTCGGGCAGCTTCTCCTCGAGCACGTCCTCGCCGAGGTGGGTCACGTCGATGTAGACGTAGTCCTTGTTCGGGCCCGCGCCGCGACCCTCCAGCACCTCGAGCACCATCGAGCGGGCGACGATGTCACGCGGCGCGAGGTCCTTGATGGTGGGGGCGTAGCGCTCCATGAACCGCTCGCCGTCGGCGTTGCGCAGGATGCCGCCCTCGCCGCGGACGGCCTCGGAGATCAGGATGCCGAGTCCGGCCAGGCCCGTCGGGTGGAACTGGTGGAACTCCATGTCCTCCAGCGGCAGGCCCTTGCGGAACACGATCGCCATGCCGTCGCCGGTCAGGGTGTGCGCGTTCGAGGTGGTCTTGTACATCCGGCCCGAACCGCCGGTGGCGAACACGATCGACTTGGCGTGGAAGACGTGGATGTCGCCGGTGGCCAGCTCGTAGGCGACCACGCCGGTCGCGACCGGGCCGCGATCGGTGTCGGTGAGCACCAGGTCCAGCACGTAGAACTCGTTGAAGAACTCCACGTCGTGCTTGACGCAGTTCTGGTACAGCGTCTGCAGGATCATGTGGCCGGTGCGGTCGGCGGCGTAGCACGCGCGGCGAACCGGGGCCTTGCCGTGATCGCGAGTGTGCCCGCCGAAGCGCCGCTGGTCGATCTTGCCCTCGGGCGTCCGGTTGAACGGCAGGCCCATCTTCTCGAGGTCGAGCACCGCGTCGATGGCCTCTTTGGCCATGATCTCCGCGGCGTCCTGGTCGACCAGGTAGTCACCACCCTTGACGGTGTCGAAGGTGTGCCATTCCCAGTTGTCCTCTTCGACGTTGGCCAGCGCGGCGCACATGCCGCCCTGGGCCGCGCCGGTGTGGCTGCGGGTGGGGTACAGCTTGGTCAGCACCGCCGTCCGAGCACGCGGGCCGGCCTCGATCGCGGCGCGCATGCCCGCGCCGCCCGCGCCGACGATGACGACGTCGTAGCGGTGCTCCTGGACAGGACGAGATTCACTCATGCGAGGGGGCCTGTTCCTAACTGATGTTGGGGTCGAAGGTGAAGATGACGTAGGTGCCCACGCCCATGATCAGGATCATCGAGACGGCCAGCAGGGTCTTGAGCCAGAAGCGGGTCGAGTCCTTGCGGGAGTAGTCGTCGATGACCGTGCGCAGGCCGTTGCCGCCGTGCAGCTGCGCCAGCCACAGCATGGTCAGGTCCCAGAACTGCCAGAACGGGCTGGACCAGCGGCCTGCGACGAAGGCGAAGTTGAGTCGCTTCACGCCGCCGTCGAGCAGCAGCATGATCGCCATGTGGCCGAGTACAAGCACGATCAGCAGCAGGCCGGAGAAACGCATGAACAGCCAGGCGTACTTCTCGAAGTTGTTGTTCGAGCGCGCGCGCGGCGAACGCGGCAGGTCCAGGCTGGCCGGACGGTCGTAAGACTTTCCGATGACAGGTGCGCTCATTTTCAGTGCTCCGTGAACAGGTAGAAGAACTGGCGCCCGATCGCGGGAACGGCCAGCAGGAACCAGATCGCGAGAATGATCCAGAGCATCAGGCGCTGGTACTTCGGGCCCTTGGACCAGAAGTCCACCAGGATCACGCGGACGCCGTTGAGCGCGTGGAACAGGACGACGACGACCAGGCCCATCTCCATCAACGCCACGATGGGCGTCTTGTAGGTCTCGATCGCTTCGTTGTAGGTGTCCGGGCTCACGCGCACCAGGGCGGTGTCCAGCACGTGGACGAAGAGGAAGAAGAAGATGGTGACGCCGGTGATCCGGTGCAGCGCCCACGACCACATTCCGGGGTCGCCTCGGTACAGCGTCTTCCGCTTCGGCTGGGCCGGAGCTTCAATCGTGGTCATAGAGTGCGGTGCCTCCAACGTCGTTGATGGACCCGGTTTCAGATCCGACGCCGACGGCGTGGCGGGCGAATGCCCAGGTGGCTGTACTCCGGCCCGTCGCAGGGAACCTGAACCGATCTGTTCTGGACTCTAATCCTCCAGCAATCCCGGAACTAATTCGGCGTACCGTGCGTTGCGCGACACCGGATCGGGTTAGGCTTACCTTTCTTGATGGGTGCGGGGTTCCGTCGTGGTCCTTGCGCGGCCGTGATCGGCTCGGTCCCGAAGGGGTTCTCTGTGTCGGAAATCGACTGGAAATTATTGCGCGACAACGCTTTTCAAGTCATGCACAACGCCTATGCGCCGTACTCGCGGTTTCCGGTCGGCGCCGCGGCTCTCAGTGTCGATGGCCGAACAGTGAGCGGTTGCAATGTGGAAAATGTCTCATACGGTTTGGGCCTGTGTGCCGAATGTGTACTCATCGGTAACTTGATTTCGGGGGGTGGGGGGCGTCTTCGGGCCATCTCCGTCACCGATTCTCGCGGCGAAATCCTGATGCCCTGCGGGCGCTGCCGCCAACTGCTCCACGAGCACGGTGGAGGCGATCTCTTGGTGGATCACAAGGCCGGGCCGGTGCCGTTGCGCACACTGTTGCCGGATGCGTTCGGCCCGGACGACCTGGACGCCGGGCAGGTATAGGCCGGATCCGTGAATCGGCGGACGACCTCGACTCGGCGCGCACAGCCGAGGCGGCGCGCGCGGTTCCGTCCCATCGGCGAGAACCCGGGTGTGCGTCGGCCCATGCCAAACTGTCGACCGTGACGGCACTGGACGCGGTTTCGATCATCACGACCAAGCGCGACGGCGGTGAGCTGTCGGACGCGCAGATCGACTGGGTGGTCGACGGCTTCACCCGCGGCGCGGTGGCCGACGAGCAGATGTCGGCGCTGGCCATGGCGATCGTCTGGCGCGGGATGACGCGGCGAGAGACGGCGCGGTGGACCGCCGCGATGATCGCGTCCGGGCGGCGCATGGACCTCACCGGTCTGCCGCGCCCGACCGTGGACAAGCACTCGACCGGCGGCGTGGGTGACAAGATCACGCTGCCGCTGGCGCCGCTGGTCGCGGCGTGCGGCGCGGCGGTGCCGCAGTTGTCCGGGCGCGGTCTCGGTCACACCGGCGGCACCCTGGACAAGCTGGAATCCATCCCCGGCTGGCAGGCGGACGTGCCCGCGTCGCGGATGCGAGATCTCCTGACCGATCCGGCCATCGGCGCGGTGATCTGCGCGGCAGGCGCCGACCTCGCGCCCGCGGACCGACGGCTCTACGCCTTGCGCGACGTCACCGGCACGGTCGAATCGATCCCGCTGATCGCCAGCTCCATCATGAGCAAGAAGATCGCCGAGGGCACCGCGGCGCTGTTGCTGGACGTCAAGGTCGGCTCCGGCGCGTTCCTGAAGACCCTCGCCGGGGCGCGCGAGCTGGCGACCGCGATGGTCGAACTCGGCGACGACGCGGGTGTGCGGACGGTCGCGCTGCTCACCGCCATGGACACCCCGCTCGGCCGCACCGCGGGCAATGCCATGGAAGTCGCCGAATCGGTGGAGGTGCTCGCGGGCGGTGGTCCCGCCGACGTCGTCGAGCTGACCATCGCCTTGGCTCGCGAGATGGTCGCGCTGGCCGGGCTGGACACCGACCCCGCGGACGCGCTGGCCGACGGCAGGGCGATGGACCACTGGCGGACGATGATTCGCGCCCAGGGCGGCGACCCGGACGCGAAGCTGCCCACCGCGAAACACACCGAGACCGTGCGCTGCGACGCCGACGGCGTCCTGACCAGGCTCGATGCGCTGGGTGTCGGCATCGCCGCCTGGCGTCTGGGGGCGGGCCGGGCGCGTCAGGGCGATCCTGTTCAGTTCGGCGCGGGCATCGAAATGCACGCCAAGCCGGGCGATACCGTGACAGCGGGACAGCCGCTGCTCACTCTGCACACCGATACTCCCGAGGCGTTCCCCGGCGCGATGGAAGCTCTGCGCGACGCCGTCACCATCGGAACCGATGCCGTGCCCATTCCGGGCCAGCTGGTTCTCGATCGGATCACGTCCTGAGCTGTCCGCGGTGTCCCCTCGGGACTGACCAATGGGCGGTCGAGGGGTCGTTCCGTCTCGTGGGCTCAGGGTCGCACCTCGGCGGGAATGTCGATGCTCGTCTCGGCGCCCACACCGGTCCAGCGGCTCACCTGCTTGCTTGCTCCACACGTCCTGTCCCGGCCGGGCCTCCGCCGTACTCGACCGTTCGGCCTCTCTAAGAGGCTCGACCGTTCGGCCTCTGTAAGGGGTGAGCATCACCAGGCTCCCGATCCGGAATCAGCGCACATAAGCGCTTGCGGTCCACGGTCCCTGCGTCGGTGGCCGGTCCGAGGGGCTGCGGTACTCCGGCCTGTCGTGGGCCGCACACGTGACGCGCGGGTGACGCAGAACCGGTCGGTGTCCGGTTGTGGACCGGGCAGCATCCGGCGGGCAACGAGATGGTTGTTACGGCCGAAGTCGGCTGCCGTTTCGGCCCGCTGCGGCTACCGTCGATACATGACTGGACCGATGCCTCTGACCCTCGCCTCGATCCGCCAAGCGCCGAAAGCGCTGCTGCACGACCACCTCGACGGTGGCCTGCGGCCCGCGACGGTGCTCGACCTCGCCGCCCAGTGCGGCTACGAGGATCTACCCGCCGACGACGAGGCGTCGCTGGCGGCCTGGTTCCGCGACGCGGCCGACAGCGGATCGCTGGAACGGTACCTGGAGACCTTCGCGCACACCGTCGCCGTGATGCAGACCCCCGAGGGCCTGCGCCGGGTCGCCCGCGAATGCGCCGAGGACCTCGCCGCCGACGGCGTGGTGTACGCGGAGGTGCGTTTCGCCCCCGAACAACACTTGGAGCGCGGTCTCACGCTGGACGAGGTGGTCGAGCACACGCTGACCGGGTTCCGCGAAGGCGAGGCGGCCGCCGCCGAGGACGGGCACCCGATCGTGGTGACCTGTCTGCTCACGGCGATGCGGCACGCCGCGCGCTCGCGGGAGATCGCGGAGCTGGCGGTGCGCTTCCGCGATCGCGGAGTGGGCGGTTTCGACATCGCCGGCGCGGAGGCCGGTTACCCGCCGAGCAGGCACCTGGACGCGTTCGAATACATGCGCGCCAACAGCGCGCACTTCACCATCCACGCGGGCGAGGCCTTCGGTCTGCCGTCCATCCACGAGGCGCTCGCGTTCTGCGGCTGCGACCGGCTCGGCCACGGCGTGCGGATCACCGACGACATCACCGTGCCCGGCGCGGTCGAGGACGCACAGCTCGGGCTGGTCGCCAACTATGTCCGCGACCTGCGCATCCCGCTGGAGCTGTGTCCGTCGTCGAACGTGCAGACCGGCGCGGTGCCCTCGCTGGACAAGCACCCCTTCGACCTGCTGGCCCGCCTGCGTTTCCGCGTCACGGTCAACACCGACAACCGGCTGATGAGCGATACCAGCATGAGCCAGGAGATGCTCAAGCTGGTCGAGACGTTCGGCTACGGCTGGAGCGATTTGGAACGGTTCACCATCAACGCCATGAAGTCGGCGTTCATCCCGTTTCCCGAGCGGTTGCGGATCATCGACGACATCATCAAGCCCGGATACGCGGTCCTCATCGGTTAGCGCTGTTCATAGGACGGATTGCGGGCGCGCACGAGGGTAGGCGGCGCCGGATCACCGCGCGGCAGCGAGGTTCCGCAGTCGGCAACCGGTTCGCTAGCGTGGCGACTATGGCGACTTTGCGCATCCCCCGCCGGTTCAACGGACCGCCCGACTCCGGCAACGGTGGTTACGTGGCCGGTCTGCTCGCCGACCGGCGCCCCGAGCCGGCCGTCACCGTGGTACTGCGGAGTCCGCCGCCCTTGGAGACGCCGCTCGACGTGCGGGACGAACGGCTCTACGACGGGGACAAGCTGATCGCCGAGTCGAAGGGCGGTGAACTCGAACGCGACGCACCGCGTCATGTCGCGTTCGACGACGCGGTGGAGGCGACACGCAGCTACACGAGCATCGAGATGTTCGCTTCCTGCTTCGTCTGTGGCAGCTGCCGGGCGGACGGTCTGCGCATCGAACCCGGCAGGCTCGATGAGAACCGAGTCGCCGCGCCGTGGGTGCCCGACGCCACCGTGCCGCTGGGGCCGCCGCTGCTGTGGGCCGCGATGGACTGCCCTGGCGGCTGGTCGCTGCCCGGCATGCTCGAACGTCCCGCGCTGCTCGGCTCGATGACCGCCACGGTGCACGGCATCCCGCACGTCGACGAGCGCTGCGTCGTGGTGGGCGAGTTCCACGGCGAGCAGGGCCGCAAATGCTTCGCCTCGACCGCGGTCTACAGCGCCGACGGACGCCTGCTCGGGCAGGCCGAGCAGGTCTGGATCCGCTTGACCTGATTACTGCTTGTCGAGCCGGGACTCCAGGTTGCGTTCCAGTTCCCGCCAGGCCTGGGACTCGGCGGCGAACGGCGGGTTGGGCGCCAGCCGGGTGGGGTCCGGGTTCAGCAGGTAGGAGACATACCAGCCCAGCGGGGTGGACTGGGCCAGGGCTTGTTCCACCGTGTCGTCGTCGGCGTAGTCGGCGGCGTCGGTGAACAGTTCGACCGCCAGGTCCAGCTGCTCGATGTCGACCGCCTCCGGGCCTTCGGCCAGGTCCTCGGCCAAGCCGGGCAGCACGTAGACGTTCTCGTCGGTGACCTCGACCTCCAGCGAGCCGTCCACCGCCGCGGTCTGCACATCGGCGAAGGTGCTCACGCGGGACAGATCGTGCTCGTGGTCGTCGGCGAGGTAGCGGGCCAGCGCCCGTTCGGAGGAGAACACGGTGATCGAGCCCTTGGAGCCGAGGAAGATCGGCTCGTCGTCGAGGTAACAGCGCAGCGTGAAGACACTGCCCTCGGACGTGATGATCTTGACCGGGTCGATGCCGACCTCGTGCCAGAACGATTCGTCCTCGTCTTCCTCGTCCTCGTCTTCCTCTTCGTCGAGGTCGACGGGCTCGAACTCCTCGTCCTCGTCGCTGTCGGCCGCGTCGTCGGCGTCGACCACGTTCTCCTCGGCGGCCAGCAGTTCGGCCTCGGCGACCGCGACCGCCTCGGCGTCGACCTCGGGCGTCCGCACCACGGAGTCGATGGCGTCCAGAACGTCGTCCCAGCCCTTGGCGATGGCCGAGCCGATCTGGTCCCACAGCTCCTCGCCGTCGCGACCGACGAACGCGCTCACGCCGCCGGGCAGCGCGCCGAGCACCGGATGCGAGCCGAAGAACTTCGTCACCGTCTCCAGTTCGCACACCTCGCCGATGTTGCGGACCATGCCGAGCGTGTCCTCCAGCTCGGCGACGGTGTCGACGTCGGGCTCGCCCGCCGCCAGCTCCGGCACCGCGACCAGGTCGAAGGAGAAGTTCTCCTCCGGCTCCAGTTCGACCGCCGACAGACCCGCGATGACCTTCCAGGCCGGATGGTCCACCAGGTCGTTGTCGGCGTTGGTGCGGATGAATGCGGCCAGCTCCGCCACGGACTCGAAACCGTAGAGGGCGTCCTCGTGACCGAGGAACGCCTCCCACTCGTCGTCACCGTCTCGCCAGCGCGGTGCCCACAAGGTGACGAGATCGCCGTCGGTCAGGCCGAGCTCGATCGGGACGATGTCTCCAGAAGCCATGTGCGGAAGCCTATCGACCTTCCGCGTCAGGCACTATCCGGCCCGCCCCCATTCGTCCCCACGGGCGGCTCCGCCGCGGGGACGAACGACTCGTTCAGTGTCGCAACGACCTTGGACCGCTGTGCGCCGGCGTCCTCGGCGGCCTGTCTGCACGCCCAGACGATCAACTGTCCGACCTCCGCGGGCGGCAGCGAGGTGACCGATTCCGCCAAGGTCAGGCCGACCAGCGCGCCATCGCTGTTCACCTCGACGCTCACCGCGCCGTCCTCCGAGGTGAACCGCCCTCGTACCTGCTTCAGTCCGTACAGCGCGGCTTCCAGCGCCTCCAGTTTCTGGGTGGCCGACGTGACCAGGGCGTCCATTTCCGCACTCATACCGGCCTCATCCAGCTCGTCGGTCCCGTGTCCGCGTCGTCGATCCGGTCCAGCTCGTCCACCGCCTGCTGGCGGGTGGGCAGGCCGAGCCGGTCGAGGATGTCCGAGGGCATGCCCGCCTCGGCGAGCAGTTCGCGCCGCCGCGCCCGCGCCGCGATGGCGGAACGCTGGGTGAGCCGCAGGATCTCGTTCGCGAGCGACTGTGCGCCGTAGCGGTATTCGCTGCGCTCGAACTTGATCTCCACCGGCATGCCCTGGTCGGTGGCGCGCACCGAGATGGTGCCCGACCGGTTGCTGCTGGCCGCGACCGTGACATTCGGGACTTGGGGTCGGGTCATGCCGTCGGCCTGTAGAAGCCGTGGAAGTCCATGCCTGAGTTCTCCGTTCGAATCGAGCTGATCTGGACCGGGTCACCCGCCTCGACGAACTGCCCGTTGCCGATCACCATGGCCACGTGGCCGTCCCAGATCGCGAGGTCGCCTGGCATCAGGTCACCGGCCGACACCGGTGTGGCCCCGTTGCCCTGGTCGGCCGCGAGCCGGGGCAGGTCGACGCCCGCCTCGCCGTAGGCGTATTTGGTGAGCCCGCTGCAGTCCAATCCGGCGCCCGGGCTGTTGCCGCCCCAGACGTAAGGCGTGCCGACGGCGCCGATCGCCGACCGGACCGCTGTGGCGGCCTGTTCGTTGGGGGCCTCCACGACGCTGCCGTCGGGCAGCGTGATCTTCACGCCCTTGCCGTCGTCGGGCGCCCCCGACGAACCGGTGTCCGGCCGGGGCGTACCCGACGACGTGCCGGGTGTGCCACTGGAACTGCGCGAGGACAGCGACTGCAGCGGTGTGGCCATCACGGTGCTCAGTAACGACCCCGCACCGTTGAGCACGCCGGACGCGGCGGACGCTGCCTGCTGCACGCCGGCGGCGGGCACACCGGCGAGCGACGTGGTGGGCGGCGGCGGGGTCAGGTCGTTCATCGACGCGGTGTGCGTCTGCAATTCGTTCTGCACCCGGCCGACGACGTTGAGCGCCTGGTTGAGGTGGTCGATCGCCGAGCCGACGAGCACCGTCAGACCCTCCGGCGTCGCCAGGACCGGACCCATGCTCGCCGCGGTGTTCACGAACGACTGCGCGATGTCGGTGAGTTCCTTCTGACCTGTCTCGACCTCGCCCGCGGCCTGGTTCACGACCGTGGCCATGTCGTTGCCGCGATCGGAGATGGTGGCGGCGGTGGTCTGCACGCGCAGCGCTTTCGCGGTGGCCGCGTCGGCGGCGCGGCCGTCCCAGGCGGCGTTCATCTCGTTGATGCTGTCGCGGCCCATCTGATGGATCTGGTCGACCACGGTCGAGGTGCTGCGCAGCGCGTCGGTGGGACCGCCCGCGGGCAGCACACCGCTGCCGAAGCTGGCGAGCAGGTCCAGGATCGGCTGGGCCAGTGCGTTGACATCGATCACGCGCTCACTCCAGCTCGGTGGCCGCGCTCCGCAGCGCTCCGGCGTGGGCGGCGTCGGTTTCGGTGAGGACGGCCGCGGACCCGGTGGCCGCGCCGCCCATGCTGGTCAGCACCGCCGACAGCTGCCCGATCGAGGCCACGTGCCCGGCGTGCGCCGCGGCGTAGGCCGCCATGAAGTCACCGCCGATCAACCCCATGATCGGGCCGAGCAACGCGGGCTCGGCCGCCGCCGCGCTCACCCCCGCCGCCGCCATCTCACCGGCCATGACGTGCGCGGTCGCACCGTAGGCCGCGATGCCTTCGGTGTCCGCCGACATCTTTCGCATCAGAGCTTCCCCCATCTGTTGTTCCCAGGCAGAGTACGTCATCCACTTGGTTCGACGCGCGCTGTTCCGTTTCGGTTCCGCCGCTTCGGAAAAAAGTCCGGTGGCGTCCGGCGGGGCGTCCGCGACCGACCTTATCGTTCCCTCATGCGCACCCACACCGTGGACCATCCACTCGTCGCCGCCCTGATCACCACCATGCGGGACGAGCGAACACCGAATCCGGCTTTCCGTGCCGCACTGCGTGATCTGACCGGAATCCTGATCTACGAGGCGCTGCGCGACGCGGAGGTGGAGCGCTTCGAGATCGTCACCCCGGTCGCTCCCACCGAAGGCGTCCGGCTGGCCCACCCGCCGCTGCTGGTTCCGGTGCTGCGCGCCGGACTCGGCATGGTCGACGCGGCCGCCGAGCTGATCCCGGACGCCAGAATCGGATTCGTCGGTCTCGCCCGCGACGAGGACACGCACCTGCCGGTGCCCTACATGGAATCACTGCCCGCGGATCTGGCCGGGCTGCCGGTCTTCGTGCTCGACCCGATGCTGGCCACGGGCGGCTCGATGCGGCACACCCTGGAGCTGCTCGCGGCACGCGGCGCCACCGACATCACCGCGGTGTGCGTCGTCGCTGCTCCGGAAGGAATTGCGACCCTGGCTGATTCGGGACTGCCGGTGCGGCTGGTCACCGCCGTCGTCGACGCGGGCCTGAACGAGAACGCCTATATCGTGCCCGGTCTCGGCGACGCGGGCGACAGGCAATTCGGCCCGCGCTGAACCTCTGCGGGTCAGAATTTCCGGCAGAAGTCGCGCAGTGCCGAGAGGCGTTCGCGTGCGGCGGCTCGCGCGGCCGGAAGATCGGCGCGCGAGCCGACCGGTTCGACCACCTCCAGATAGCACTTGAGCTTCGGCTCGGTGCCGGAAGGGCGCACGACCACGCGGGACGAAACACCCTGGAAGATCAGCGCGTCGGTGCGCATCCGGCCACGTACGCGGAGCTGATCGGTGTACTCCACCGGCTCGCCCGCGATCTCGTGCGGCGGATCCGTCCGCAACCGCTCGACCGCGGCGGCGGCCGCCGCGGCCGAGGCGAGTCGCAACGACACCTGATCGCCCGCGTGCAGGCCGAATTCCACCGCGTAGTCGTCGAGTTCGTCGTTCAGGTCGCGGCCCGCGGCCTTCAACCGGGCCACCAGGTCGGCGGCCAGCACGGCCGCGGAGATGCCGTCCTTGTCCCGGACCGCCGCCGGGTCGACGCAGTGGCCGATCGCCTCCTCGTAGGCGTACACCAAGCCGTCGCCCGCCCGAGCCAGCCATTTGAATCCCGTGAGCGTTTCCGCGTAGCGGCCGCCGCGCGCGGGCGCCAGCTTCGACAGCAGCCGCGAGGACACGATGGTCGTCGCCACCAGCGCATCATCGGTGGCGGTGCGCAGCACGCAGTCGCCGAGGAGCACGCCGGTCTCGTCGCCGCGCAGCATCCGCCAGCCACCGTCCGGCCGCGGGACGCCGACCGCGCACCGGTCGGCGTCCGGATCGAGCGCGATCGCCACGTCGGCGCCGACTCGTGCCGCCGTCGCGAGCAGCAGATCGGTCGCGCCGGGTTCCTCCGGGTTCGGGAACGCGACGGTGGGGAAGTCGGGGTCCGGCCGGAACTGGTCATCGACCACATGGACATCGGGAAAACCCGCCGCGCGGAGCGCTTCGACAGCGAGTTCGCCGCCGACGCCGTGCAGCGGAGTGAGCGCGATCCGGATTCCGGCGCGCGCGCCGGATCCGCCGATCCGGGCGGGCAGTCCGGCGACGCGGTGGAGATAACGCCGCACGAGGTCGTCGTCGGCGGGAGTGACCGGCACGCGGTCGATCGGCTCGGCGACCGCCTCGATGCAGCGCTCGATCTCGGCGTCGGCCGGGGCGATCAACTGCGACCCGCCGTCGAGGTAGACCTTGTAGCCGTTGTCGGTGGCCGGATTGTGCGAGGCGGTGATCTGCACGCCCGCGACCGCGCCCAACTCACGCACCGCGTACGCGACCACAGGCGTGGGCAGCGGACGCGGCAGCAGCGTCACCGGGAAGCCCGCGGCGGCGAAGATCTCCGCGGTCGCCGCGGCGAACTCGGCGGAACCATGCCTGGCGTCGCGGCCGACGACCACCGCGCCGCCCCCGAGGCAGCGATCACGCAACCACGCCACGAGGCCGGCGGTCGCCCGGCTCACCGTGGTGACATTCATGCCGTCGGGGCCGTCGCGCAGCGGCCCGCGCAGGCCTGCCGTGCCGAAGCGCAGCATCTACACCCGTTCCAGCACGCCGCGCAGCAGTTTGCCGAGGCGGGGCGCGGCGGCGTGGCCTTCGGCGAGCACCTCGGCATGGGACAGATGCGCGCCCGTGACCCCCGCGGCCAAATTGGTGACCAGCGAGATGCCCAGCAGCCGCGCACCGAGCGCGCGGCAGGCGATGGCCTCGAGCACGGTGGACATGCCGACCAGATCAGCGCCGATGGTGCGCAACATCCTGATCTCGGCGGGCGTCTCGTACTGCGGCCCGGTGAGCCCCGCGTAGACGCCCTCGGCCAGGCTCGGGTCGATCTCCCTGGCCAGCGCCCGCAACTCCGGATCCCAGGCGTCGACCAGGTCGACGAAGGTCGCGCCTGCCAGCGGCGTGCGGCCGGTCAAGTTCAGATGGTCGCTGATCAGCACCGGCTCACCCACCCGGAGACCCGAGCGGATACCGCCCGCGGCGTTGGTCAGCACGATGATCTCCGCGCCCGCGGCCACGGCCGCCGACACCGGGTGCACCACATCGGCGGGCTGATACCCCTCGTAGAGATGCTGGCGTCCCATCAACAGCAGCACAGCGTTGTCGTCCACCTGGACGGAATGGATCATGCCGACATGGCCCTGCGCGGTCGGCTTCCCGAAACCGGGCAGCTCCGGCATCGACACCGACGCCCGCGGCGCCCCGATCTCCGCTGCCGCGTCCTGCCAGCCGGACCCCAGCACCACCGCGACCCGGTGGCGTGACACTCCCGTACGTTCGGCGATCGCCTCGGCGGCCTGTTCGGCAAGCATGATCGTCACGATAGTGGATTTCAGCGCATGCGGCGCTGGGTGTTCGCAGCCCTCTTATGGCTCGCGTGTGCGCGACCGCCGCTTGCTCCTTCGTCGCGTACGCGGCGGCCGCGCAAACGCGAGCCGGGCCGCGAACGGACAGGCTCGATCTCGCTTCGCTCAAAAGACGTGGTTGCGGTGTGCTGGGCGCGTCGGTGGCGGAGCTCGCTACTCAGTGAGTTTGTAGTGGGCTGGATGTCGGCTCGGCTGCGCCGCTTGCCCCTTCGTCGCGGACGCGGCGGCCGCGCACACGCGAGCCGGGCCGTGACGGCGCATGCTCGGTCTCGTTTCGCTCGAACGACGTGGTTAGGGTGCGCTGGGCGCGTCGGTGGCGGAGCTCGCTACCCCGCATGCGTTCTGGAGTGGGCTGGCCGGCTGTCGGCTCGGCCCGCTTACCGCAAACGTGAGCGGGGCTGGGTCGTTCCAATGACTGCGGCGCTTGGTTTCCGCGAGCCGGGCCGCGAAGAGCGCCTGCTCGGGGTTGCCTCGGTCTGCGCGAGTGGAGGCCGCGCGGTGGGGTGGGACGGTTGTCCGACGGACTGCTCGCTTGCCCGAAGGTCGGTCGGGTGGATACCTGCGAGGGGTCGATCGTCGCGGTCGGCGGTCGACTGCTACCCGTGAGTAGGGGATCGGGCGGGGCCCGTTACGCTGCACCGCATGCCGTATCTGGAACGCCAAGGGGAAGTGTTCGTCGTCTACCTCGGGTCCGAGGGCGAGACGGACAACGAGAACCGTTTCCACCCGGATTGGATCGACGCGTTCCACGGGCTGCTGGACGAGGTCGAGAGTTCCGTGGGGCCCGCCGCGCTGGTGACGACGGCGACCGGGAAGTTCTTCAGCAACGGTCTGGACACCGATTGGCTGTTCGGCAACCTGGACAAGATGCACGGCTACCTCGACCGCGTGCACTCGCTCTACACCCGCCTGCTCGCATTCCCGCTGCCGACCGTCGCCGCGATCAACGGCCATGCCTTCGGCGCGGGCGCCATGCTGGCCACCTCACACGATTTCCGGGTGATGCGCGCCGATCGCGGCTTCTACTGCCTGCCCGAGGTGCACCTGGGCATGCCGTTCACCATCGGGATGAACGCCCTGCTCACCGAGCGGCTGAGCAACCAGGTCTGCGTGCAGGCGATGACCACCGGCCACCGCTACCCGGCCGACGAGGCGATCGCAGCGGGCATCGTGGACGGCAAGGCCGAAGCCGACGAGCTGCTCGCGACCGCCGTCCAGCGGGCGGCGTCGCTGGCCGGCAACCGCAGGCCCAACCTGCCGGTGATCAAGCGCGCCCTACACGCAAAAGCACTGGCCGGCCTCGCGGTACCGACCACTCCGGAAAACCTGGCCTTCGCCACCAACTGACCCGCCTTCACGGACAGCCCAGGTCCGCGCACACGCGAGCCACAAGGGGGCCGCGAACACGCCGCGCGAAAGCGCGGCAAATCGAACACAGTGCGAGACTGTGTTGCATGCCACCATCGCGCAGCGGGCGCCAGGAAGCGCAGCACGACGGCAACGCAGTCTACGAGGTCGACGCCACCGCTCGCGGTGACGCCGCGATCCGCGCCGCGTCCGCCGAGCTGATCGCGCTCTCGCACGCGATTCACGACGAACCGGAGCTGGCGTTCGAGGAGACCCGCAGCGTCGCCAAGACGATCGCGCCGCTGGCCGAGCGCGGTTTCGAGATCGAGCTGGGCGTGGCCGAGCTGCCCACGGCCTTCCGCGCGCGCTACGGCAGCGGCGCGCTGACCGTCGGCATCTGCGCCGAATACGACGCGCTGCCCGAGATCGGCCACGCCTGCGGGCACAACGTCATCGCCGCCTCCGCGGTGGGCGCGGCGCTCGGTCTCGCCGAGGTCGCGGACGAACTGGATCTCACCGTGCTGGTATTCGGCACACCGGCCGAGGAGAGCGGCGGCGGCAAAGTGCTCATGCTGGAACGCGGCGTGTTCGACGACGTCGCGATGGCGATGATGGTGCATCCGGGTCCGCTCGACATCGTCGGCGCCCGCTCGCTGGCTCTGGCCGACGTGTCGGTGGTTTTCCACGGGCGCGAGGCGCACGCAAGCGCGGCGCCGGAGCAGGGCCGCAACGCGGGCGACGCGGTCACCGTCGCGCAGGTGGCCCTTGGGTTGCTGCGGCAACATCTCCTGCCCGGCCAGCAACTGCACGGTATAGTCGGCGACGGTGGCGTAGCTCCCAACATCGTGCCCGGACGTGCGGAACTGCTGTATTACCTACGCGCAGTCGACTCCGCATCCCTCGACGATCTGATGCGACGAGCGTCGGCTTGCTTCGAGGCGGGCGCCCTCGCGACCGGCTGCACCCACGAAATCCGGACGCTCGCGCCGACGTATACCGAGCTGACCCCGGATCCGGACTTGTTGCTCGTCTATCGCGAGCAGCTCACCGGATTGGGACGCGTGCCGCTCGCTCCGGAGTTCGAGGCGCAGCGGCCGCTGGGCAGCACCGATATGGGAAACGTCACCAATGTCATTCCGGGCATTCACCCGGTCATCGGCATTGATGCCGGTGGTGCGGTGACACATCAGCCAGGCTTCGCCGCGGCCAGCGTCAACGCCTCGGCGGATCGTGCGGTCCTCGACGGTGCGCTCGCGCTCACGCGTACCGCAATCACCGTCGCCCGCGATGACATCCATAGAGACAGGTTGTTGCAACGGCTAGTTCAACGACAGGAGGACATTCGGTGAGCACAACCGGCCGTTCTGCGGCGCCGGCGACGGGCCCGGCAGCGGGCATCCGTGTGGCCACGGAGGGCCCCGGCAGCTCCGCAGTGTCGGAAACCGGGGGATCAGGGCGGGAAGCGGTGGAGTCGTGGCTGGCCGATCACACGGTCGACCTCGTCCAGTGGCGCAGGCACATCCACGCCAACCCGGAACTGTCCCGTACCGAGTTCGGCACCACCGAGTTCGTCTCGGCGTGGCTGACCAAGGCGGGATTGACGCCGCAGGTGCTGCCCGGCGGCACCGGCCTGATCTGTGACCTCGGACCGGACGGACCGCGGGTCGGCCTGCGCGCCGACATGGACGCGCTGCCGCTGCAGGAGTTCACCGGACTGCCCTTCGCGTCGACGGTCCCCGGCGTGTCGCACGCGTGCGGCCACGACGCGCACACCACCATCCTGCTCGGCACGGCGCTGGCGCTGGCCGAGGTGCCGGAGCTGCCGGTCGGCGTGCGGCTGGTCTTTCAGCCCGCCGAGGAGGTCATGCCGGGAGGCGCGATCGACGTGGTCGCCGCCGGCGCGATGGCCGGGGTGGAGCGAATCTTCGCGTTGCACTGCGATCCGCGCCTGGAGGTCGGCCGGATCGGCATCCGCGTCGGCGCGATCACCTCCGCCGCCGACACCATCGAGCTGGTGCTCGACTCGCCGGGCGGCCATACCTCGCGTCCGCACCTGACCAGCGACCTGGTCTACGCCATCGGCTCGGTCATCACGGGCCTGCCCGGCCTGCTCAGCCGCCGTATCGACCCGCGCACCAGCACCGTGATGGTGTGGGGCGCGGTGAGCGCGGGGAAGGCGCCGAACGCCATTCCGCAGACCGGCATGCTCACCGGCACCATCCGCACCGGAGACCACGCGACCTGGTCGTTGCTGGAGCCGATGGTGCGGGAGATCGTCGACGGCCTGCTCGCCCCGACCGGCGTGCGCTACCAGCTGAACTACCGGCGCGGCGTGCCGCCCGTGGTCAACGACGAGCACTCCACCCGCATCTTCGAGGACGCCATTCGCGCACTCGGCCCCGACGCACTGGCCGACACTCCGCAGTCCGGCGGCGGCGAGGACTTCTCCTGGTATCTGGAGGAGGTGCCGGGCGCGATGGCGCGCCTGGGCGTCTGGTCCGGCGAGGGGGAGCAGCTGGATCTGCACCAGCCGACCTTCGACATCGACGAGCGGGCGCTCGCGGTCGGCGTCCGGGTGCTGAGCAACCTCGCGCTCGGCGCGAGCTCTGTCTGACCTCCAGCGCCTTCGGCGCTGGGTGTTCGCGGCCCCTTATGGCTCGCGTTCGAGCGGGCGAGACTCGCGCGTGCGGCGCATGCGCTTCGCCGCCTCGGACGCGAGCCGGGCCGCGAACGGTGCTCGATGGCCTCGCACTCGACGAGGCCGTGAGCGTGACAGTGGTCCGGCCTGACCGAGAGGGTACGGCCACACCGCAGGCGTTGCGGCGTGACGCGCGGTCAGCCGAAGTTGCCCGGGCCGACGTTGCGGCTGTTGCGGGTGCGTAGAGCGTGCACGTAATCCTCTGGCGCACCGGCCTTTTCGGCGGCATCGGCGATCACGCCCAGGTAGCGGGCGGACGGCAGGCCGCCCTCGTAGGCATCCAGCACGTATAGCCAGGCCAGCGTGGGGTCGCCACCGTCGCCGTTGCGAGTCACGCGAAGGCGGATCTTCTTGTGGATGCCGAAGTCCGAGCCCTCCCAGCGGTCCAGCCGCTGCTCGTCCTCCGGGGACACGTCGTAGAGCACGACGAACACCCGGGAACCGGGATCCTCGACGACCGTCGCGAGAGGCCCTTCCCAGCCGATATCGTCACCGGCGAAGGTGAGCCGCCAGCCCTCCAACCAGCCCGTCCCGGACATGGGGGAGTGCGGACAGCGCTCGAGCATCTGCGTCGAGTCCATGTTGGACCCATAGGCGGCATAGATCGGCACCAGCAAAGGGTAGCCAATAACCTTCGCAGACCGCGTTCGATTGCCGCACCTGCGGCGCGCCGCCCGGCGGGGAACTGTTGCGCACCGGTAACGCGGTCGATCGTGCGAGGTGGTTGCCGGATAACGTTTACCCCGTGCCGGAGATCCCGGCGCGAAGCACGAGCGGAGGTATCAATGACCCGCATCGCGATCATCGGTGGCGGACCGGCCGGCTATGAGGCGGCCCTGGTAGCCGCCCAGCACGGAGCGTCGGTGACGCTGGTCGATTCCGACGGCATCGGCGGAGCGTGCGTGCTGTGGGACTGCGTTCCCTCCAAGACTTTCATCGCCTCGACCGGCGTGCGCACCGACCTGCGCCGTGCTCGCGATCTGGGCATCACCCTCGACCCGGCCCAGGCGCACGTGCAGCTGTCCGAGGTGAACGCGCGCGTCAAGGCGCTGGCGCTGGCGCAGTCCTCCGACATCCGCTCGAAACTGCAGACCGTCGGGGTGACCGTGCTGGCCGGATACGGCGAGCTGATCGATCCGGGCAGCGGCGTGGCCGCGCACCGCGTGCTGGCCAAGCTGGCCGACGGCGCGCAGCAGATCATCGAGGCCGAGGTCGTGCTGATCGCGACCGGCGCGAGCCCGCGGGTGCTGCCGGGCGCGGAACCGGACGGCGAGCGGATCCTCAACTGGCGGCAGCTCTACGACCTCGAAGAGCTGCCGGAGACCCTGGTGGTCGTCGGTTCCGGCGTGACGGGTGCGGAGTTCGTCTCCGCCTACACCGAGATGGGCGTGCGGGTGAAGCTGGTCTCCAGCCGCGACCGCGTGCTGCCCGGCGAGGACGCCGACGCGGCGCTCGTGCTGGAGGACGCGCTCGCCGAGCGCGGCGTCGAACTGGTCAAGCACGCGCGCGCCGACGCCGTCGAGCGCACCGCCGACGGCATCGTGGTCAAGCTTTCCGACGGGCGCACCGTGTCCGGCTCGCACGCGCTGATGACCGTCGGCTCGACACCGAACACCACGGGCCTCGGGCTGGAGAAAGTCGGCATCGAACTCGACCGCGGCGGCTATCTGCGGGTGGACCGCGTGTCGCGCACGTCGGTGCCGGGCGTCTACGCCGCGGGGGACTGCACCGGCCTGCTGCCGCTGGCCTCGGTTGCCGCGATGCAGGGACGCATCGCGATGTACCACGCGCTCGGGGAAGGCGTCAGCCCGGTCCGTCTGAAGACCGTTGCCTCCGCGGTGTTCACCCGGCCGGAGATCGCGACCGTCGGCGTCAGCCAGACCGCGATCGACAACGGTGAGGTGCCCGCGCGCACGGTGATGCTGCCGCTGAACACGAATCCGCGCGCCAAGATGTCCGGGCTGCGCCGCGGTTTCGTCAAGATCTTCTGCCGCCCCGCGACCGGCGTGGTGATCGGCGGTGTCGTCGTCGCGCCGATCGCCTCGGAACTGATCCTGCCGATCGCCCTTGCGGTGCAGAACAACCTGACGGTCAACGACCTGGCCCAGACCTTCTCGGTGTACCCGTCGCTCACCGGTTCGGTGACCGAGGCGGCGCGTTTGCTGATGCGACACGACGACCTGGACTGAGCTCGGTTCGGCGCATCCGGTGCCGTGTCCGATCCCGGACATCAGGCCCGGTTAACTCGGTGCGGGCGCGGGACGCGGGCGCTCTTGCCACCCTTGGCTATTCGCTGCGTTGCCCAATATGCGCACATGTGGTTCACTCTCGGCAGAGATGCGATCGAAGGACGGTCGCGGAGTTCGGTGTGGGGGGATGGGTCCTTTCCAAATCGGCACGACCGAACGGCCCGGGTCGTTCGACGGTCAGGCGTCTCACCCAGGGACAACTGAATGCGGCCTGCCGGGCCGCACCCGGGAAGGGAATTGCGAAAAGTGAAACATCGTAAGCCGAGTCGGGCGCAGCGAGCGATGGCGAGCACCTCGTTGCCACTGGCCACAGCGGCTGCCGTGGCCACTCTCTTCGCTGCGCCGGCGGGGGCGGCTCCCAACGATCCGACCACTCCGCCGACGCCTGCTCCGACGCAGCCGGGCGTGAACGAGTCGCCGAGCACCCCGGAAACCACTGCGCCGGAGCCGGGCAAGCCGGAATCCAAGCAGGATCCGCAGAAGCCGGAGAGCAAGCCCACGCCGAGCCAGCCAGGCGTCACCACCCCGGAGTCGGATCATGCCGCGCCGGACCAGAAAGACCCGAAGCTGGCCAAGCCGACCCAGCCGGGCGTGACCCCGCCGCGCGTCGCGCCGCTGCCGGTTCCCGGTCAGCAGAAGCCGAGCGAGCCGCTGCCCGCGGTCGTGCCGGATCAGGCCGCGCCGCAGCCGGGCCAGCAGCAGGCCGCGCCGCAGCCCGGTCAGCAGGCCACTCCGCAGCTGGGTACGCAGAGCGACAACGACAACGCCCAGGCGCGGCAGCCGGAGAGCTCCACGCTGGTGCAGCCGCAGGCGCAGCCGCGCTGGCAGGCCCCGCGTATGGAGGCGGCCCCGGCGGCTCCGGTCGTGGAGATGACCGGCCCGCACGCGGAGATCGGCGCCAACATCGACGGCGGCACCGTCCTGCCGGGTCACGTGGCCAACACCCACCACTTCAGCAACGAGGCCGGTTACGTCGGCACCATCGGCTACCGCACGCCGACCGGCTCGGGTGAAGCGGGCGTCTCGGTGGAGTTCGTCGACAAGAACACGGTCAAGCTGACCACCTACACCGGTGGCGAGGGCCTGGCCGCGAACAACACCACCACGGTGTTCGACACCACCCAGCTGAACCAGGCCAAGGCCGCGGTGGAGGACTGGATCCGGGAGCAGCCGGGCGGATCGGCCGCCCTGGATGCCGCCGCACAGGTTAAGCTTCCGCTTCAGCCGGGCGATTTCGCTCCGCAGACCGCCGACGTGGGTGGTGTCACCACCCAGTGGGGTGGTTCACTCCAGTACTGACACGTGCTGTTTCGACGGGTGGGGCGGTCGTTCGCGGCCGCCCCGCTTGTGTGTCCGGGAAAGGATTGGGTGTGACCTCCGAGGGTGACGCGAGGGAGAACGAATCCGACCAGTCCGGTTCGGAGTTCGGTCCGCCGTTGGGGGAATTCGGGCCGCCGGTGTCCGAATTCGGACCGCCCGTCTCGGAATTCGGTCCGCCTGTTTCGGAATTCGGTCCGCCGATGGGGGCCGACACCGGCCCGCGCTGGCAGGTGCCGCAGCAGCCGACCGATCACCCGGAACTGACTTGGCGGCCCGCGGGCGAGCCGGAAACGACACCCGCACTGCCGTCGCAGTTCCGCGCGCCGGATTCCACGGTTTACGCCGGACCTGCCTCCGCCACGCCCGAGCAGCCTTCTTCCGGCGTCGAGCGCTCGCAGCCCGAGGACGGCGAGCCGCGGGAATCCTGGTGGAACCAGCCGACCGCCGAGGGGGGCGTGCCGAAACCTCCCGCGCCGTCCGAATCGGGTCTGTCCTGGGCCGAGGACCCGATCGCCATGCGGCTGGCGCTGCGCGTCCCCACAACACCGGCGCCCGCCCGGCGCAAGGGCTCCTCGACGCGGTGGATCGTGCTCGGTGCGGTCGCGGCGGTCGTGGCGCTGATCGCGCTGACCGTGACCATCGTGGTGACCAGCGGCAGCGATGAGGACCAGGACGGCACGGCGGCTTCGAGCGGCCCGAGCACCGCGGCGGTGGACTGCCCGACCCGCACCGAGGGCAAGGTCACCTTCGGCAATGGTTCGGGTGACACGAGCAGCGGGATCCGGGCGATTCTCGGCTTCGAGCATGCCTACTATTCCGAGCGCAGCGCTGCCCGCGCGCACACGTTCGTGGCGCCGGGCGCGAACGTCGAGCCACCCGCGGACCTGCAGAAAACCATCGACCAGCACATCCCGCACGGCACGGCCTATTGCCTGCGGATCGCGGAGATCACTCCCGATCGCTTCAACGTCGAGATCACCGAGCGCCATCCCGATGGCACCGAGGCACAGTACTTCCCGGTGATCACGACGGTGACCCTGGACGGGCGGACCCTCATCTATCTGATCGATTGAGTCTGCCTCGCGGTAGGTCGGGCTACCGGGGTTCGCTCCAGCGATGAACGCGGTGCGTGGTGGAACGGGTGCGCCGCGGCCGCCGGTGTGCGCAAACCGCGCACGCCGCGGCCGCGGACGACGGATCAGCCGTCGTTGACGCCCGGCTGCAGGTAGTTCGTGACCTGCCACACGTACCCACCGCCGGAGCGCACGCAGCCGAGAACCGCTTTGCGCTGGACTCCGTTGCCCACGTCCACATAGTCCTGCGCCGTGGCTCCTGGAACCGTGCACTTCTGACCAGGCTGAGCGGCGTTCGCCGACGGCGCCACAAAGGCCAGTACGCCGGTGGTCAACGCGCCGATAGCAAGGTCGTTGCGTCGGGACGCTGCGGCGGGTGCATGTCGGGCAGTGAGTCGGTCGGTCCAGTCTTGTTGCGTCCGACGGCCCGTTCCACGCCTCGGAGTTATCTCACATAATGAGAATAGAATTTCATATCTTGGTAGTCGATGTGAAACAGTGAGGACAACGCGTACCGTGGCGTCCTTTTCTGGAGGTTTCATGACGGCGATCACTCCACCCCTGGCCCGGCGTCTCGAGGGCCTGACGAGTTCGGCGATTCGTGATCTGCTGAAGGTAGCCGCGCGCGACGACGTCATCAGCCTGGCCGGTGGCCTGCCCGACGAGCAATTGATGCCGCGAGACCGGATCGCGCAGGCGGCGGAGTCGGCGCTGGCGGACCGCGCGCGACTGCAGTACACCGAATCGGCCGGGTGGGGGCCGCTGCGTGACGTGCTCGCCGCACGTGAGACGCGGCGGCTGGGGCGGCCGGTGCCGCTCGAGGAGGTGTTCGTCACGCACGGTTCGCAGCAGGCGTTGTCGCTGCTCGCCGAGGTTTTGCTGGATCCGGGCGCGCTCGTCGTGGTCGAGGATCCGGCATACGTCGGCGCGTTGCAGGTGTTCCGGGCCGCCGGATCGCGCATCGTGACGGTCCCGCTCGACGCCGAAGGGATGCGGGTCGACGCGTTGGCCGAACTGCTCGGCCGTGGCGAGCGGCCCGCGGTGGTGCACACGGTGAGCAATTTCCACAATCCGCGCGGTGTCACCATGAGCCCGCGACGTCGGCAGGAACTCGCCGAGCTCGCCGACCGGTTCGGATTCTGGGTGATCGAGGACGATCCCTACGGCGAACTGTGGTTCGACCGGCCGTCGCCGGAACCGATCGCGACGTATTCACCCAACGTGATCCGGCTGTCGAGCGTGTCGAAGATTCTGGCGCCGACCTTGCGGGTGGGCTGGATGACCGCGCCGAACGCGGTGTGCAGGGGTGTGGAACTGCTGAAGCAGGGCGCGGACCTGTGCGGGTCGGCCCTGACCCAACAGATCGCCGCCGATCTGCTCGCCGATGCGGACTGGCTGACCGGGCAGGTCGAGGAGATCCGGCGGGTCTACGGTGCGCGGGCGCGTGTCCTGGTCGACGAGCTGCGCACCCGCTTCGGTGACCGCCTGGTGAGCACCGATGCGGCGGGCGGCATGTTCGTGTGGGTCGACTTCACCGATGGGACCGACGCCGTGGACTTGTTGCCCCGCGCCATCGATCTCGGCGTCGCCTACGTCCCCGGCGAGGCATTCGCGGTGTCCGGCGGCCACCGGAATTCGATGCGCCTGTGCTTCACCACCTCCGACGCGGCGACGCTGCGTGAGGCGATCGAGCGGTTGGCGCGCGCGATAGGTGAATAGATCCAGGGACAACCACTTTCGATTGCCGCCGGATGGTTCGCGCGATTATGTCGCGGACGTGCGAGCGTAGTCGTCGTCTCGCTCACGCGGGGCGTCGCTTGCCTTGCCCCTGCCGGGGTAGGTGTTCGTCGGTGGCAGGTCTACTGTGACGACCCGTGCCGCGACGCTTCGCGAGGTCGAGGAGCGTGCCCGGTCCGCCCGTCAGTCCACCCAGCCGTACGTGCGCTCGACCGCCTTGTTCCACGCGGCGAAGCGCTCGTCCCGTTCCGCCTCCGGCATGGTCGGGTGCCAAGTTTTGTCGGCGGTCCAGTTGTCGCGGATGTCGTCGGTGCCCGACCAGTAGCCGACGGCGAGCCCGGCCGCGTACGCCGCACCCAGCGCGGTGGTCTCGTTGACCACCGGGCGCACCACGGGCACGTCGAGGACGTCGGACTGGAACTGCATGAGCAGGTCGTTGGCGACCATGCCGCCATCCACCTTCAGCGTGGTCAGCTCCAGGCCGAGCCGCTGGGACTCGGCGTCCGCGCGCATCGCGTCGACCACCTCGCGGGTCTGGAACGCAGTGGATTCCAGCACCGCCCGCGCCAGGTGCGCTTTGGTGACGAAACGCGTGAGCCCGGCGATCACGCCGCGCGCGTCCGGACGCCAGCGGGGGGCGAACAGCCCGGAAAAGGCGGGCACGATGTAGGCGCCGCCGTTGTCGTCGACGCTACGGGCCAGCGGCTCGATCTCGTCGGCGGAGGAGATGATGCCGAGATTGTCGCGGAACCACTGCACCAGCGAACCGGTGACCGCGATGGAGCCCTCCAGGGCGTACACCGCGTCCGCGGCACCCAGGCGATAACACACCGTGGTGAGCAGGCCGTGTTTGCTGAACACCGGCGTGGTTCCGGTGTTCAGCAACATGAAATTGCCGGTGCCGTACGTGTTCTTGGCCTCGCCGGGTGACAGGCACGCCTGGCCGAAGGTGGCGGCCTGCTGGTCGCCGAGGATGCCCGCCACCGGCACCCCGGCCAGTGGCCCGGAATCGATCGGCGCGTAGACCTCCGAGGAACTGCGCACCTGCGGCAGCATCGACTCCGGCACGCCGAACTCCCGGCAGATCGCCGAATCCCATTGCAACGAGCGCAGATCCAGCAGCATGGTGCGGGAGGCATTGGTCACGTCGGTGATGTGCTCGCCGGTGAGCTTCCACAACACCCAGCTGTCGACGGTGCCGAAGCACAGCTCGCCCGCCTCGGCGCGCTCCCGCACGCCAGGCACGTTGTCCAGGATCCAGCGCAGCTTCGGCCCGGCGAAATAGGTGGACAGCGGCAGGCCGGTGCGATCCTGGTAGCGGCCCGGTCCCGCGTCGCCGCCCAATTCGGCGCACAGCCGGTCGGTACGGGTGTCCTGCCAGACGATCGCGTTGTACACCGGACGACCGGTCTCGCGGTCCCACACCACGGTCGTCTCACGCTGATTGGTGACGCCGACCGCGGCGATGTCGTCCGCGCCGAGGCCGTTGCGCTCCAGAACGTCACCGAGGACGAATTCGGTATTGCGCCAGATGGTTTCGGGATCATGCTCGACCCAACCCGGCTGCGGGAAGATCTGCTCGTGCTCCCGCTGGGCGACGCCGACGACGCGCCCCTGCCGGTCGAAGACGATGCACCGACTCGAGGTCGTGCCCTGGTCGATGGCGGCCACATAGCGACGCATGCTGGCAGTGTATTTAACCGCGACTTCGTCGCGGCTGTGTTTGTTTTTCCAGCGCCTGCGGCGCTGGGTGTTCGCGGCCCCTTATGGCTCGCGTTTGCGCGACCGCCGCTTGCTCCTTCGTCGCGGACGCGGCGGGCCCGCCAAAGCGGACCGCGGGAATGGTAAAAGACCACGCAATAAAACAAA
>NZ_JBFAXY010000039.1:0-80084 GCF_040681035.1 Nocardia sp. NPDC051911 | reverse complement strand
TCGTTCACCACCACGTCACCGGCGTCGACCGCGGCACGCAACTCCATACCGGTGCCGACGATCGGCGCCTCGGAACGGATCAGCGGAACCGCCTGCTTCTGCATGTTCGCGCCCATCAGGGCGCGGTTGGCGTCGTCGTGCTCGAGGAACGGGATCATCGCCGTCGCGACCGACACCATCTGGCGCGGCGAGACGTCCATATAGTCGATCTCGGCGGATCCGACGAGCTCTACCTCGGAATTCTTGCGGCGCACCGCGATTCGCGCGTTCACGAAACGCCCCGCGGCATCGAGCGGCTCGTTCGCCTGCGCCACGACATGCAGGTCTTCCTGGTCGGCGGTCAGGTAGTCCACCTCGTCGGTGACCCTGCCGTCGACCACTTTTCGGTACGGCGTCTCGATGAAGCCGAACGGATTCACCCGCGCGTACACCGACATATAGCCGATCAGGCCGATATTCGGCCCTTCCGGAGTCTCGATCGGGCACATGCGGCCGTAATGGCTGTAGTGCACATCGCGGACTTCCAGACCGGCGCGCTCCCGGGACAGACCACCCGGGCCCAGCGCCGAGAGACGGCGTTTCTGGGTCAAGCTCGCCAGCGGGTTGCGCTCATCCAAGAATACGGACAGCTGCGAGGTTCCGAAGAACTCCTTGAGCACCGCGACGACGGGACGAATGTTCATCAGGGTCTGCGGCGTGATCGCCTCGACGTCCTGAGTGGTCATCCGTTCGCGGACTACGCGCTCCATCCGTGACAGCCCCAGCCGGACCTGGGACTGGATCAACTCGCCGACAGTGCGCAGCCGACGGTTGCCGAAATGGTCGATATCGTCGACCTCGACCCGCACCTCGACGCCGCCGGGAGCGGTCATGGTCTTCTCGCCCGCGTGCAGGCGCAGCAGGTATTCGATGATCGTGACGATGTCGTCCTCGGTGAGCGCCGGCGAGCCGCCGCTGCGGATGCCGAGTTTCTTGTCGACCTTGTACCGGCCCACGCGCGCCAAGTCGTAGCGCTTCTCCTTGAAGAACAGGTTCTCCAACAGGGTCTGCGCGGACTCCTTCGTCGGCGGCTCGCCCGGACGCAGCTTGCGGTGGATGTCGAGCAGCGCCTCATCGGTGCCCGATGTGCTGTCCTTCTCCAGGGACGTCATCATCACTTCGGAGAAACCGAAGCGCTCGACGATCCGCTCACTCGTCCAGCCGAGGGCCTTGAGCAGCACCGTCACGGGTTGGCGGCGTTTGCGGTCGATGCGCACACCCACGGTGTCGCGCTTGTCCACGTCGAACTCCAGCCACGCGCCACGGCTCGGGATGACCCGCACACTGTGCAAGTCCTTCTCCGTGCCCTTGTCGACACTGTGGTCGAAATAGACACCCGGCGAACGCACCAACTGCGACACCACGACCCGCTCGGTGCCGTTGATGATGAACGTGCCCTTATCGGTCATCATCGGGAAATCACCCATGAAGACCGTCTGGCTCTTGATCTCACCGGTGTTGTTGTTGATGAACTCCGCCGTCACGAACAACGGAGCCGCATACGTCATGTCCTTGTCCTTGCACTCATCGATCGAGGCCTTGACCTCTTCGAAGCGCGGATCGGAGAGCGTCAGCGCCATGGAGCCGGAGAAGTCCTCGATTGGGCTGATCTCCGCGAGCACCTCCGCCAATCCACCGGCGCCGGATTCGCCGCGCGCGGTGGCCCGTTCGCGCCAGGCGGGCGTGCCGATCAACCATTCGAACGAATCGGTCTGGACTTCCAGCAAGCCCGGCACTTCGAGGGGCTCACGGATCTTCGCGAACGAGAGCCGTTTCGGCGAGGGGGAGACTCCAGAATCGGCGGGCGTTGCGGCATAGACGTCGGTCTGACTCGAGACTGTCAAGATGCGTCCTTCCAGCACCTCATGACGCCCATACGTTCGCGTGGGCGTCACGGTATCTGCTTGTCCTGTGGGCGGTAATTCACATGGCGCACCGTGCTGGACCGTGTCCGAACATGACTCGACAACAACGGGTAGAAGGTGGCACGCAGACTGTGCCACTTTCCACGGTCAATTCGTATTTCGAGAGTTGGACAGCACGCGACCCGGCGCGAAGCCCTAAATTACACCCGATTTCGACCGATGTCGAGAGACAACAAGAAAGAAGACACGCCATTTCCTGTGTCTTCCCATATTTATAGTGACATCTCGATCCTTCGTTCGTCAAGTCTATTAGCGGTAATTCGCCAGCATTACTCGAGCGGGTCTCCTGCCGCGGCGGTCGCCGCCGGTGATGCGACCGGTTGCCTCGCCGCCCGCACGACCGTGGCCGCGGCGAGTGTGAGAACCGTGCCACACCACAACGCCTTCGCGGGCTGACCGGTGTGGTCGACGACCACGGCGGCGGTGAGGGGGCCGAGCGCAGCGCCGATATTGAACGCCGTGGTGGCTAGCGCGCCCGCGATCCGGGGCGCGGCGGGCGCCGCGGTCTGCACGATCGTCGTGATCAGTGTCGATCCCACTCCGAACGCGACCGCCCCGGACACTGTCGCCATGATCGCGACGCCGGGCAGTACGTGCGCGGTCAGAGCGGCCAGTAACCACACTCCGACGAGACCACTCGTTCCCACAGTGACGATCCGCTCGCGATGACGGTCGCTGTGGCGGCCGCAGACCGTCACGCCGACGAACGAACCGATGCCGAACAAGGCCAGCACGATCGGAACCCAGCGGCTGTCCGCTGTGGAGAGCCCTGCGGTGATCGAACCGAGGAACGTGAATCCCGCGAACGTCGCAGCGTTGACCAGCACCGCGACCAGCACCGAGGTGAGTACCGGCCGTTCGCCGAGTACCGCCCACTCCCGCAGCAAAGAGGACTCACCTATGGCCGGGCGATCACCGGTGCGAGCCGTACGGGGCACCATCGCCCACACCGGAATCACCGCTGCCCCGCTGACGATCGCGACAGCCCAGAACGCGATACGCCAATCCCAGACCTGCCCCAGCACAGTGCCGGCCGGTACCCCCGCGATACACGCCACGGTCACCCCGGACACCACCACCGAGGTCGCGTGACCCACCATGGACGAGCCGACCAAGTGCGGCAGAGCGGCCAGCGCGATTGCCAGGAATCCCGCGTTGGCGACCGCCGCGACGACCCGCGTCATCAGCAGCACCGTGAACTCGCTGGTCACGGCGCCGACGACATGAGCAGCGCAGAACACCGCCAAGAACGTCGCTATCGAGTGCCGGACCGGCAACCTGCCCGCCGCCATCGCCATCACCGGCGCGCCGAGCACCATGCCCGCCGCGAACAGTGAGGTCAGCAGACCGGCGGTGCCGAGCGTGACTCCGACATCGACGGCGATCGCCTCCAGCAACCCCGACACCATGAACTCGGACGTGCCCTGCGCGAACACCGCGACAGCCAGCACGAACACCACAATGGGCATAAAAGGAACTCCCCGGATACAGGGCGCGACAAAGCGCCCGAGATGGTCGCGGAAATCGGGTGAACCGTCACCCTCCGCGGAGAAACCAGCTTCGTCCGGCGTTGCGAAATAACCACTCGGTCGCGCTACGACCAGCGGTTTCGCATTCACAACGCCGCCCGGCGCGTATGCCGGGCGGCTACCGTCTGGACGACTCCGGGGAATTCACGACCACACCATAACAACGCGTGCAGGCGCGGCCAACGCGATTTTCAGTGACCCCGTAGGCGGGCTATGGCAGCGTGGTTCGCGGACGGATCGAGCGTTATGGCCGCCGCCCACACATGCGCCGCTACGGCGCGCTGGTCGAACAGGGCTATCCAGGCGTCGGTGCACCGGCGGGTGTCGCCCACCGAGGTGGGCGTCGGTCCGAGTTCGGGCAGGTGGGTGTACGTCAGCGACGTGTAGGTGCGTCCTCGGGCGTCGAATATCGTTGCCGCGCAGATGGGATCGGCGGTGGCGCGTTCGCTCGATCGGCCCGCGGCCGCGGCCTGCATCGCCTCGTGCGGGCTGGTGAATATCTCGCCCACCGTCAGGTAGGCGAGCCCGAACGCCCACACGCGGCCGGTGAATCTCCGGATCAGCCATTCGGCCGAATCCAGGACGGGAGAGCGTTCGGCGTCGGGATCGAGGACGATCTGAGTGTGGGCCGCGTCGTGCGCGGTGGCGCTTCCGGTGCGGGCGAATCCCCAGAAATGCACGGTGTCGCTGTCGGCGGCGTCTGCGCGACGCTCGGCCAGCATGGCCGCGAGTAGTGAATCGATCGTGGCGCTGGGTGGGTATCGGATGGCGGAACTCGTCGGCTTGCGCGACTTGTCCTGTGGTCGATTTCGTCGATCGGGCATTTTCGCTCTCTGGAGGGGGCGTGGAATCGGTCAGGCGAACTCACCCGGCTGGGGCGGTCCGGGAGGATCCGTGGTGCGTGCTCCGTGGGCGGGCAGCAGAATGTCCCAGAACTCGATGCGCACCGCGTCCCACAGCCGGAAGTGGCGCGGGAACCATTCGCGGACCTGCGCCAGATCCGGCAGTGCGCGCTCATCGAAGGCGACGAATCCGTTCTCGCCCAGCGGGATCGGCACGATGTCGCCGTTGTTGCGCAGCCGGTAGGCGGGTGTGGGATCGGCTTCGTCACGCAAGAACACGATTTCGATGCGACTGCCCACCACTCGCCAGCCGGCCTGTGCGGTTCCCGTTGTGGTCCGATGCAATCGGCTCACCCCCGGAAGGATTCCGGTGGGGCCGCCAACGCCGACAATTGCTCCAGCACAGCTTGAATCGTGCGCACGTCGAGAGCGCGGTCGGCGTTGTCGTGTCCGTCATGGGACGGGAACCGGAGTCCTCGGGCGGCGGCGCGTTCCCGGTGGCTCACCGCCTGCGGTATCAGCCGACCGGTGATGACGAGTGTGCGATACGCCGCGGCCTTCCATGCGCACCGCTCGATCCGGCAGGCCAGGTGCGCCCGCATCTGCTCGTGCGCCAACCGCACATCGGCGTGACGGCAGATTCCGGGCGGAACGAGGAGGCCGTCCGTGGCTTCGCGACGCCCAGGCCGCTGCGGCCCGGTGCCGTGACTCGTCGGCTGTTGATCGCACGTAATCGGCGCCGGTGCGCGGGAATTCGTGACGAATTCGAGTTCTGTTCCGTGTTCTTCGGCCATGTGCATATGCTGCGAACGTGCTCACGACGGGGAGCTCGAATCGACCGGTGCCCGGCAATCGGCGCATACGCGCTGAGCGCTTCCCGAGTGCGCGGATGTCGATTCTCGCCGTGGGAAAAAGCAGGTCACACCGTGGGACAGCAGGGGAGGACGCAACGGAAATGGTCGGTACCAAGTCGGACGTCAGCCGGACGACGCTGCCGCGTCGCCAGTTGGGCCGCGCACTGCGCGACGCACGTCAGGCCAACGGCTACACCCTCGAGCAGGTAGCCGAGGTCCTGGAGATCAGCCGATCCGCGCTCGGACGGCTGGAACTGGGGCAGAACGAGAAGATCAAGGTTCGTGATGTCGAGTTCATCTGCGAGTACTACGGGCTGCCGGAGGAGCGGACGGAGTATCTGAAATTGCTTGCCGAGCAGGCGCGTGTGAGACCGTGGTGGGAGGACTTCCGGAATCTGGTACGCCCCGGCTTCAACACGTATCTGCAATTGGAGGCCGCGGCAACAGAATTGCACTTCTTCCAAGCGCTCATCATACCGGGCCTGTTGCAGACTCCCGACTATGCCCGCAGTGTGCGATCGTCTGCACCGATGGGCTCCTCCGCAGATGCTGACTGGCTCGTAGAACGGAGAATCCAACGATCAGCGATTCTTACCCGCAGGCACAAACCGATGCGGGCCGAATTCCTGGTGCATGAGTCGGCCCTGCGTACTGTGGTCGGGTCTATGCGAATCATGTCTTCGCAATACCGTCACCTTGCTGACATGGGTACGCGAGAGAACGTCTCGATCCGAGTCGTTCCCTTTGCTGCTGGCTTCCCAGGGGGATTGGCGGTACCGCCGTTCATCATTATCGACTTCCCTCATGGCGAGCCGTCCGTTGTCTACACCGAAGGCGCAATAGGGACAATGATTTTCGAGGATGCGGACGATGTGAACCGCTTCAGGGTGATCCACGAAGCCCTCAATGGTGCGGCACTCGAAGAGCAAGGATCGAGAGACCTGCTCAGGACTATGGCCAGGAGATACGAACAATGATCATCGACCTATCCGGAGCGGAGTGGTTCAAGTCTGTCCACAGTGGTGAGGCTGATGCGTGCGTCGAAGTCGCGTGGCTCGAGGCTAGTCACGTCGGCGTCCGCGATTCGAAGAACCCGAACGGTCCGGCGCTGATCTTCGCGCCGGGCCAATGGGACTCCTTCACCGCGTGCGTCGCGACTGCACTCTGATCTGCGGATCGGCGTAGACAAACAGACAGCCCGGACCTCGGCCTCATAGCCGATGTCCGGGCCGTATCCGTCACGGATACTGACGCAAGCCATGCGCTATTGGCGCGTGCGGTTCAACGGCGGCTGAGCCATACTGCTGCCAGCGGGTACGGGGCAACAATCGGAGTCCCGGCGATATTCACCGTTCCGCTCCAAAGCCCTTGCCGGGGGTCGATGTCATGCAGATCGAGCCCAAGGGGCACGAAGTCGAACGAAACATACGTCTCGTCCGGACCGACCGGCATCTGATGCCCTCCCCGGCTGGAGGTTCCGCACACCAGAACCACCGTCCTACCATCCACAAAAACTTGCAGGTCGCAGTTCTCGATCGGCGACCCGATCACATTGGAGGGCCCCCGCCCGACGTGATAAGTGCCGGGCGGGATAACACCGTTGCGCGGAAACTCCGGATCGTCAGCGGAGGCGACGGCGGGAGCAACAGAGACTGCGGCGGCAGCGAGCGCAAACCCGGCCACGATCTTGCCAAACTTCATCGTTCCAGCTCCTTGAACAATTCGTCGAACTCAGTCGTATGTCCTAGCTTTCGTCGAACTCGTTACTGCCTTGCCACCATAGATTGGGCCCCAAACTCTGTACGTCCCAACAGGGAGAGGACCCCGCCGCTTCCCGGCACCAGTCTCCCGGCCGCATCACACCTGGCACGCGCAGAACGCCTCTGGACCAGCGCGACCAAGGAGCGCCGCGCTGCTCGTCTGCTACTGTTGGCCCACTTGAGTCGTCACGGGTCGAGAGGGTGGGGATGAGTCATCGAATCCTGTTGGCACTGCTCATCGGAGCGCTGGCGACCGGTGCCGCGGGATGTGAAGACACCACGAGCGGATCGCCTGCGACGGGTTCCAGCACCACAGCGACACAGGCTCTGTTCAACCCCTGCACGGGGATTCCCGACGAGGCATTGCGGGCGGCTGGGGTCGATCCAGCCACTGAGGAGGCTGGCATTGCAGGGGTGCACCAATCTGGCTGGGAAATCTGTAACTGGGATGGACCCAGGTACTTCATTACTATTTTTTCCACTGGTCGCACGGTTGCGGAGTTCGAGAAAAAACCGGGAAACGTAGATTTTCAAGATGTCACAGTGGCTGGTCGCCAAGGCCGGCAGTTCCGGGTCGAGGGCGCCTCGAAGTATCTGGATTGCGACGTACTCTTTCCGGCGACTCAGGGGGTCGTGCAGCTCAAGGTTCTGAACCGGGCAGGGATGGATGGTCTCGAGGACCCGTGCGCAGTCCTGCAACGTGTTGGCAGGTCGATCGTGCCTGCGCTACCGCATTGATCAGGGGGTCATATGAGCGAGAACAACGCGGACCTGTGGAGTGGGCTAGCGGGCCGCGCACGGGCCGGGGAACTGTACCTCGATGACGAGAGTACCGCGTATCACTGCGCGAAAGCGTGTGACCAGCGTATCGCCGACTTGCAAGGAATGCGAAGGTTTACCGCTGTTGCGCAGAGCGTTTCCGGCTTCGGCGATTTTGCCATGGCGGAACAGCTTGTCGGTAAGTTTCTGAAGCAGGCTACAGCAGACCCGAATTCGATCGACCAGATCATCCTCGAACACATCGAGACTGTGAAGAACATGCGTGAGGTCATGGCGATCTCGTTCAAGCGCATCACCGGGCAGGACATCGAGAACGCGACGCAGTTCACGAACACCACCGAGCGGCCGGGCTGATCCGCTCGGCCGCACTACTAACGAAGAAAGCCCAACAGAAAAGGAACATAGTTCCAATGCAGCATGAGGATTTGATGCGCCTCCTGGATGAGACCGACCGTCAGATCGCAACATTTCGCGCCCGCCTTCGTGGAGTAATGTTCGAGGTGGAGGATGAGTCGCATACTGCACACTCCAGTGACGGCCGGGCGATTGCGGTGGTATCTGGCGACGGTAGCCGGATCAAGGACATCAGCCTTCCCTACGGGCTTGGCGATACGAGCCGACCGGCATGGGCGCTGACCGACGATCTGAATACCGTGTGTCAGGCGATTGTCGATGCTGTTAACAGCGCCCGGCGCACCGCTAGTGTGAGTGTATTCGAGAAGCTTCGCGACGAGTTCCCTGAAGCATTCGACTTGCTCACCGATTTGCAGCCGTAGCGCCACGCTGCCCAGTAGTGAACTCGACCATAGCCGGGTACTCCGTTGGGCGGTGCGCTCAGAAGGATGAACGAGGATGACTGATTTCGACAATATCTACGCGATGGTGCAAGAGATCAACCGCGAGTGGGACCGAGCGGTGGTGGCTATCCGCACTCGCGACCACAAGCCGGAATCGCCAGTCGAACTGCGCAATGTCCAGATCGTGGACAGATATGACGGCACGCAATTCGGAACAGTGGTAATCGATAACCGGGGCATGTTGCACTCTATCCATCTGGATCCATCCGAGGTATCGAGGGCCAGCGAGAATCATATTCTCGAGGCAATTGTAAGTGCCATAAACTCGGCTATTGGGAGCGATCCACTCACCGCAACTGGAGGAGGGTCCGGTGACTGACTTTCATGTCTGTCCGAAAGCTTTGAGAACACAAGCCAATGAGATCAGATATTGCTCAGATCATTACAACTCGTCGGCGCAGCACATTGGAGAGCACCGTATGGGCGACTATGCGCTCGGAGTCTTCGGGCGTGATATCGCGGATGTCTTCAATGACGTGCTTGCCGATGTTCACGACAAGCTCATGAAAGGCAAGGTGACCATCGAGTCGGCGGGAAATGGTTTGGCTGCCTGCGCCAACATATACGAGAGTGTGGATGCAGCATATTATCGCGAATTCGGCTACATCGATGAAAGCGTCGGGTACTGACCATGGGTGGAAAGACCATCAAAGGATATCCGATTCCAGCTGATAAGAACCCTGATAAACTTCCGGAGGAGCTTGTATTTCCGTGGGGCCCGGCGAGTACGCTGGTCACCTTCGCTGAGAAGGTGGGTGTTCCAGGAGTCCGCGAGCAGGTCGATACGATCCATAGCATGCTCGGAAATCCGAACCAAATTCCGCCTATTACCAGCGCGTGGCGAACCTCTGTCCAGGAGCTCACTGCTGCGATCGACGGTAGTGATCGCAGCGTCGGGCTGCAGACAGCTAAAGAGAACATTGGCGGCCGATGGAATGGTACCGGCCGCGAAGCGGCGGTGGCGTATGTCGATCGCCTTATCAAGACAACTGAGGATACTCGCAGTGTCGTCAGGGATATAGCTATTCAGATCGACTCTTTCAGGTCGATCATCGTGGACAATTACACTAAGGCGATCTCTCATATAGCCAAATATGCGTCGATAATCCTGAACTATGCCGGTGGTGTATTAGAGGTTGTAGAAGGCTTGCTCGTCTTCGACTTCGATCTCAAGAAAAATACCGAAAATATCGTGAAGGCGCTGGACGATTTTATGCAAGAAGCGTCCAAGGTGATCAATGACGTTATTACCTTCAGAAGCGATATCATGAAGGAACTGGAGGCAATAAGGACTAGGGCGGCGGAGATTGCTGTCCCGGCAGCCATCGCGCCTGTAGCTCTGGACTATGAGAGCTGGAAACCGCGTAAGCCGACAGGACCGGCGTTCGGATAAGCAATGAAAACAAGACCTCTGCCCCGCGTCCTGCTCGGGATATCAGCTGCTTTGGCGATATCGATCGCTGGATGTTCGAAGTCCGAGACACCTTCGGAGCCAGCTCGTTTCGGGTCGCTTCCCAAAGATTGCGCGGGTCTGGCGCGGCCGATAGATGCGGCACTACACCAGTTCGCCGGCCGGTTGCGTAATGATCGAGGGGAAGATGGTTTCGAAGAATCTGACTTGCCGCCGTCGCCGAGTCCACGGTACGTACGCTTTCTAATATGTAACATTTCATACGGTGATTTGTCTGCGCCACAGCGTCACGAGTCCGGTGACAGACCGCGAAGTCGATTTCTGGCCATCACGTTCACTGTCGATTCTTCGCCGGGTACTTCCGTGTCTCATGCCAGTGAGTCGTTTGGCCGGTATTGGGATGGTTTCAATCGCGACAAGAAGGCGGTGAACGGGATCGGTGACGAGGCGTTCACGGGAATTGAGCAGCGATCTAGTGATAAAGTTGTCGTCAAGACCGGTTTTCGAATCAGCAATCTGACCGTGGACGTCTTTGCGACGGGATCGAATTTCTCCGGAACCGATGATGTGAGGACCGTGGAGTCGTCGCAGCTGTTCTCGGACGTGAAATCCGGTGCTGAGTCCCTTGCTAAGACACTTGCCGACAACATCGACGAGATAATGCTGGCGAGGTGATCTTCAAACGATGATCAACTGTGGTCTATGACGGCTTGAAACGCGCAGGCATCAATAGAGGGGGATGGTGAATGCATATGGCAGGCTCGGGTCGGTGGGGTTCTCCTGGACTGCCCCACGCCCAGAAGTCTCTGGCCCAGCGCAGGCAGCCGGACACCGGTTGGCCTTCTGCTACTGTTGGCGGACCTGAGTCGTCGCGGGTCGAGAGGGTGGGGATGAGTCGTCGAATCCTGTTGGCACTGCTCATCGGAGCGCTGGCGACCGGAGCCGTGGGATGTGAAGACACCAAGAGCGGATCACCCACGACGAGTTCCGGCACCACTGCGGCCCAGGCTCTGTTCAACCCCTGCACGGGGATCCCCGATGATGCGCTGCGGTCGGCGGGTGTTGATCCGGCCACCGAGGAGGCTGGCATCGCGGGAGTTCCGCAGTCCGGCTGGGAGATCTGCAATTGGGAGGGGCCCAAGTACTTCGTCTCAGTGTTTTCTACTGCACGTACAGTTGCCGAGTTCGAGAAGAAGCCCGGCAACATTGAATTCCGCGACGTGACAGTTGCTGGTCGAGTTGGTCGGCAATTCAAGGTAGAAGGTGCATCGAAGAACCTACTCTGCGACGTAGTTTTCGCTGCTCGGCAGGGAGCGGTCCAACTGCGGGTCTCTAACAAGGCAACGATCAGCAGTCCTGAAGATCCTTGTGTGATCTTGAATCGGGTCGGCGGTTCTACTGTGCCGCTATTTCCGCATTGATTGGGGAGGGAGTCGTATGAGCGAGGCTAACGCAGCGACCTGGCGTGTACTGGCCGGCCAGGCTCGTGCAGGCGAGTTGTATCTCGACGCTGAGAACGCCGCATATCTCTGCGCCAAGGCATGCGACGAGCGCCTCGCTGATTTGGGTAGGCTCCTCTTCTCGGCGCAGGGTGCTCAGAACGTCTCTGGCTTCGGCGATTTCACCATGGCAGAGGGCTTGGCGAAAAAGTTCCTGAAACAGGCGAGCGGTGAGCCACATTCGATCGACCAAGTCCTCCAAGAGCACATCGAGACCGTGAAGAACATGCGTGAGGTCATGGCGATCTCGTTCAAGCGCATCACCGGGAAGGACATCGAGAACGCGACGCAGTTCACGAACACCACCGAGCAGGTGCGCTGATGGGCAACCCGTTCGACTCTCTGCGAGTCTTCGATATGGGGGAACTCGGTTCGACGATGCTTCGCAACGTCACCAATTGGATATCGGGTGAGGAGTTGCAGCCGGACATCGATGTGGCCGGGGTGCAGGACAAGTACAACCGGCAGCGCGACGGTGTGCGAGGCCGGGCCTCCGATGTCGGGTTCCAGGGCGAATTCCGGCCGAGGGAGGTTCTCGACGCGGATGAGTTCGAGCGGCACGATATCGCGACGCTGCGTGGCAAGGTCGATCAGATCGATTTGAAAGCGGTCGGTGACCTGGTGACCGCGTGGAACACCATCGCCGATCGGCACCAAACCTCTTTGGACACCTTTACGAAAGCCATGGCGCGGGCTACCGACGACAGTGTGTGGCGGGGTGAGGCGCGCAATGCCGCAGCGAGTGCGGTCGCCGACTATGCCGCCCAAGGTGCCCAGGTTTCCAACGCGGCCCGGCTGACCGGCAACAAGCTGGCCGAATTGCTGACCGGGCTGGAGCCGACCAAGCAATTGGTCCCGCACGCGCCGGAACATCGCAGCGGAATCGGCAACGCTCTCGCCTTCGTCGCCGGGCGGGGATGGCGCAATGACGATGTCGCCGAGTACAACACGAAGACCGAGGCAGTTCGCGTGTTGAGAACCGTCTACGCTCCGGTCGTGATGGAGTCCGATACCAATGTGCCGGTGATTCCGCGTCCGGCGACCACCGCGAATCCGGGTGGCGTCGGTGACGGCAGCGGCCCGCGAGGCACGAACACTGGCACCGGTAACCCGTCGGGAACTTCGTCGCCCAGCTCGGATCCCTCCGGTACGAACTCCACCGAGGACCCGACGACTCAGTCGAGCAACCAACCCTCGGACGACGCCTCGAAAACATCGGAGTCGACCAATACCGACCCGTCGTCGACTACGCAGGACTCGACCACACCGGCTTCCACCACGCCCTCTTCGACAACGCCTGCCTCGACGACTCCTACGAGCACATCGCCGAGCAGTCCCGGCAGTCCGCACTCGAGCACACCCGGCAGTCCGGGAAGTCCGACCGGTCCCGGTGCACCCGGTGTCTCGGTGCCGTCGAAAGGCACACCGAACAGCACCAACGCGGTTCCGGCCGCCGCGCGAACCGGCACCTCTCCCGGCCGCGCCGGTGCGAGCGGAATGGGCGGAATGGCTCCCGGTGCGCGCGGCGGCAAGTCCGACGAGGAATCCACCAAGGGCATTCCGGATTACCTGATCACTCAGGAACACGGCAATGAGCTCGTGGGGTTGGACGAGTTGCCCGGGACGGTACCGCCGGTCATCGGGGACAACCCGCGATAAGGACACCCATGCCCGAGGTGCAGAACTGGCGGTTCACCGCGCTCGAATTCCGGACATTGTGGGAGTCCACCGGCCGGGATGTGCTGCCGTATCCCTTGCAACACCAGTACATGACGGAATTTCGGTCGGAGAGTCTGCGGTTGCGGCAGGCGGCGGCGCAGTCGCTGCGCCCACGCATCGATGACGAGTTGTTGCGGGCGGTGGAAGTGCTGCTGGCGCCGGAGGCCCGGGTGGAAGTGGCCGGCTTCGCCGGGAAGCGCCGCGACCGAAGGCTGCGGGCGCATGCGGGGGTGCACTACGAGCACGGCGCGGTCGCGGTGCAGAAACCGGGATCGGACCCCGAACACGGCGGCGACGTGGTGCTGACGTTGCTGCCCGCCGGTGCGGTGGCGCGGGCTGTAGTCGACGTGTTCCCCGCCTGCGGCCCGGGGCAAGGCAAGCGGTTGCAGGCTTCCGCGAAGGAGTTGGCGCGGCCGAGGCCGCCGGTCCGCGACGCTTGGCGACCGACGCCGCGGGAGGAGTTCGAGCGGTTCTTCACCCGGGCGATGACGTTGATCGGTCACGTCGGCGTTTACGCGATGGGTAGCGTCGACAACCGGCATACGCACGGCCGCAAAGATTTCCAGCTCAACGACGTCGAAAACGACGGCCGCTACGTCACTTTCGGCGCGGATCTGCTGACGATCAAACCCACCACCGCCGAGCGCGTCGCCGCCACCTTGCAGCAAATGATCAGCAGAACGGTCAAGGAAGTGCGCGACGGGGTCCACCTACCGTATTGACCGGAGTGGCCGGGCGCGCCCAACCCTCCGCAGACGCGGTGGCCTGCGGGATCAACTGAACACGGTACGGACATCACCTGGTTCTACTCCCGGGTGGTCTCGTCACCGGGGACCGCGCAACCAGACCAAGCACCGTGTCGACCGCCGCTCGGTAGCCCCTCCTGGGTGGGCAGGTCATCTACTATTGCGGCATGCCCGTTCCGCGTATCGAGCGGCCCGACCTCCCCGAGTACATGACCTGGGAGGAGTTGGAGCGACTCCCGGAGGAGATCGCGAGTCAGATCGAGTTGTGGAACGGCCGCGTGGTCTGGGTGCGCCGCGGTCCCTCCGAACATCAAACATTCACGAATTTGATGTGGAGCGCCTTGCGCCGCTGCGCCGGGCAAGACATGTCCGAGCACACACAGCATTGCTGGCGCGTCACGACGGAGACGAATGTCTTTCTGGGCCGCACTGGCAAGTCCGATTTCCTTACTCCCGACTTCCTCGTTCACAGGTGTCTCGAAACCCCGTATCAGGATGTCCGTGGCGGCGACACCTTGCTGGTCGGGGAGGTCCTGTCGCCATCCAACACCCAGGCTGACATCGAGGCGAAGAAGGTTCGGTACGCGAGCGCCGGAATTCCATGGTATTGGGAAGTGACTCTGGCCCGGGAAGCGAGCGCCATCGCCATTGTTCGTGCCTACGCGGTCGAGACCGGGCATGCTCAGCTTCCGGAGGGGGTTCATCCGCTCCACGCGTCCAACTACCTCATGGTCGGTGAATGGGTACCCGGTGATTCGGGCGGCATCGAGATCGACTTTCCATTCCCAATCGCCATTCCCTGGTCCGAACTCGAATTCTGAACCATTCCAAAGGGATCCGGTGACCTACGGTCAGGACGAAGTCGGGACCCACGGTCCTGAATCGAGTCGGTGAGTCGATCACTGCCGGGTTGTACGACGAAACCGAACGTCCGCGCGTCGTCCCGGTGCAGGCCGGGACCCGTTGCCGGACCCGGGATCTGGCCCCGGGCGACGGGCGGACGTTCGGTTGTGGGGTGGGCGGCTCCGCCGGAGGGGGCGGCGGAGATGACGCCCGTGTCCCGCGGGGTCCGGACCGCGGGACAGGCCGATCGGTCAGACGTTCGCGTAGGCCAGTGAGGGGACGCGCTGGATGGCGAACGAGGACCGCAGGTAGAACCACCAGGTGATGGCCGCCATCACCAGGAACGCACCGGCGTAGGCCCAGAACGCGGGGGCCATGCTGTGCAGGTGGGTGTTGGACAACCGCAGCGCCTGCTGCAACAGCCAGCCGCCGGAGGCGCCGACCGCGCCGATGACGCCGATCGCCGCGCCCGCCTGACGTTTGGCCGAGGCGGCGGCTTCGGTGAGGTCGAGGCCGTGCTCGGCGGCGTACTTCTTGGACTCCGCGCTGAAGATGGTCGGGATCATCCGGTAGGTCGAGCCGTTGCCGATGCCGGTGAGCACGAACAGCAGCAGGAACGCGATCAGGTACAGCGGGAAGCTCTTCAGTTCCAGCCCGGCCATGATCAGCGCGACCGCGACCGCCATGCCGCCGAAGACGTACAGGGTGATCTTCGCGCCGCCGACCTTGTCCGACACCCAGCCGCCGAACGGACGGCTGAACGACCCGACCAGTGCGCCGAGGAACGCGAGGTTACCGAGCGTGGTGATCCAGCCGATCTTCGCCAGGTCCGGGAAGTTGGCCTTGATCAGGGTCGGGAAGGCGAAGGAGAAGCCGATGAACGAGCCGAAGGTGCCGATGTAGAGGATCGCCATCACCCAGGTGTGCCGGTTGGTGAGCGCGCGCCGGTAGGACTTCCCATCGGACTTGGCGGTGCCGATGCTGTCCATGTAACGCAGCGCGCCGAACGCGGCGGCCAGGATGAACGGCACCCAGACCAGCACCGACAGCGTGATGCCGAAGCGATAGCCGCCCGGATCCTTGGCCATGATGTGCGTGCCGAGGGTGATCAGCAACGGCAGGACCAGCTGGGTCTGGGCGACGCCCAGGTTGCCGCCCGCCGCGTTGATGCCCAGCGCCGCTCCCTTCTTGCCCTCGGGGAAGAAGAAGTTGATGTTGGCCATCGACGAGGAGAAGTTGCCGCCTCCGACGCCCGCGAGCGCCGCGAGCAACAGGAACACCCACATCGGCGTGCCCGGCTGGTTGACGAAGTAGGCCAGGCCGAGTGTGGGAAGCAGCAGCATCCCCGCGCTGAACACAGTGAACGCCCGGCCGCCGAACCGGGGAACGGCGAAGGTGTACGGAATGCGCAGCGCGGCGCCGACCAGGGTGGGGGTGGAGGTCAGCAGCAGCGCGTTGCTCACCGCGGTGGGGTTGCCCTTGCCGAGCCCGGCGAGGAAGTCGAATCCGGCGGCGCCCATGCTGGTCACCACGGTGCCCCAGATGACCCAGATGCTGAAGCCGAGATTCTCGGCGAACACGGAGAAGATGAGATTCTTGCGCGCGGTTTTCGCACCGCCGGATGCCCAGAACGTCGGATTGTCGGGATCCCAGTGGTCGAGCCACCGGCCACGTTTCTGATATTCGAAAGTCGTTGGCTGCGACTGCTGGCCGGTGGCTGCTACGGCGGTCATCGGCTTCCTCTCGATTCGGCTCGACCGGCCCTCATCGCGGCGCAGTGCCGCCGGCGGCTGTCGAGTGCCTAGCTACGGTCGAGACAAAGGTATGAGCCGCTTGTTGCGTCCCCGTGGCCCTCGATGACGTTCCCGGCAAATCCGACTCACATTGCGCGGCCGGGAATGGTGACCACTTGGTTACCTGACGCCGTTTACCGCGCGTCCGGATATTCCGCGATGAGAGAGTTGAGGAAGCAGCGTGTCGCGGAGGCGGCCCGTTCGGGATCGCCGTCGATCACGGCGTGCACGAGCGCGGCGTGTTCGTCGGTATAGGAGTCATCCGATTTGGCGGTCCGCGCGCGGATGACCTGTTCGATGATGGGCAGCAGCGAATCGTAGAACTCGAGATACACCGCGTTGTGGCTCGCGACGACGATCGCGCGGTGCAACTGGACGTCCGCCTCGATCGCGGAGGCGGGGTCGTCTTCCCATTTCTTGTCGCGTTCGGCCAGCAGGCGCAGCAGGTTCGCGATGTCGGAGTCGTCGCGGCGGCGCGCGGCCAGGCCCGCGGCGGTGACGTCCAGCGCGAGGCGCAGCTCCAGCACGTCGCGTTCCTCGGCGTCGGCGAAATATTTGCCGAGAGTTCCGCCGAGGTCCGATGCGGCGATCACGTACGTTCCGGAACCTTGGCGACGCTCCAGCATGCCGGCGTGCACGAGGGCCTGGACGGCCTCGCGCACTGTGTTGCGGCCGGTGCCGGTGAGCTCGGTGAGCTCCGGCTCCGTGGGAATGCGGGAGCCGATCGGCCAACGGCCGGAACGGATTTCGGCACGCAGCTGCTCGGTGACCTGGGCGATGAGGCTGGTGCGCCGGACGGGTTGCACCTCGACAGAGTACCGCCCATCACAAATCGTTGCCGCACTTCATCCGGTCATCCTATGATTTCTCGGTGTCTGCGACCCTTCCCGAAACCGAGGCTCGCCAGGAATCCGTCCTGGTCGAGCGCCGTCGACGTGCGCTGATCGAGGGCCGGGCGCTGGTCCTGGCAGCCATCGTGATGTCGGCGCTCACCCTACGAGTCGCGGTCACCGCGTTCAGCCCGCTCGCCGAGCGGATCGGCGCCGAAATCGGTTACGGCACCGCCGTTGTCGGCGTCTTCGGGATGCTCCCCACCGCCATGTTCGCGCTGTCCGGGCTGCTCACCCCGGTCTTGGCGGTCCGGCTCGGGCTGGAGCGCACCGCGCTGACGGCCATGCTGATGGCGGGTGCGGGCATGTCGATCCGGGTGCTGATGTCGGGCACCGCCGAACTGCTGGTGTTCTCCGCGCTCGCCCTCGCGGGCATGGGTATCGGCAACGTGGTGATCCCGCCGCTGGTGAAGCGGTACTTCCCGGATCGCCTGGCCGGGATCAGCTCGCTGTACATAGTGATGGTGCAACTCGGCACGGTCGTGCCCGCCGTCACCGCGGTCCCGGTGGCGGACGCGCACGGCTGGCGCGTCTCGCTCGGCGTGTGGGGTCTGCTCGGCTTCGCCGCTGCGGTGCCGTGGGTGGCGGTGCTGCGCGGCCGTCGCGGGCGCGACGGCGCGGACCGCACGGCCGTGCCGGTGCGGGAGCCGCACAGCGGGCGGGTGTGGCGTTCGCCGATCGCCTGGGGCATGGCGGGCATGTTCGGCATGACCTCGCTCACCACCTACGCGATGTTCGCCTGGTTGCCGAAGATCCTGAGCGAGGCCGGTGCGAGCGCGGCGTACGGCGGAGCCATGGTCGGTCTGTTCGCCGTGGTCGGCCTGGTCGCCGCGCTCAGCGCGCCGACCGTGGTGGCCCGATTCCGCAATCCGTTCCCCGTGGTGGTGGGTTGCGCGGCGCTGTTCTTCATCGCGTTCGCCGGGCTGCTGGTCGCGCCGATGGCGGCGCCGATCCTGTGGGTGGTCGTGCTCGGCCTGGGTCCGAGCACCTTCCCGATGGCGCTGACGCTGATCAACCTGCGCACCCGCACGCCTGCCGGGTCGGCCGCGCTGTCCGGCTTCACCCAGGGCGTCGGCTACGCGGTGGCCTGCGTGGGTCCGCTGTTGTTCGGCGTGCTGCACACGGCCACGGGCGGCTGGCTGGCTCCGTTCGCGATGCTCGGCGTCGCCGTGCTGGTGCTGCTGGCCGGTGCGTGGCAGGCGTGCAAGCCGCGCGTGCTCGAGGACACCTGGAATTGACGCGCGCGGCCGTCGGCCGGAAATCTCACAGTTCGGGTTGCGCGGCTGTGCGAACGGGGTCAGGATGGGCGCATTCGAATTGTGCGGAGTAGCGCGCGTCACACCTCACCGGTCGGCGAATTCGAGATAAGCCTTTTCGTGACGCACGGAAACTGTTGCGTCACATGCCTGAAACATTTGGTCGAAACTCACCTCCCGGAACCGGTAATCGTGAGCAACCGTTGATTTGACGGTCATTTCGCGCAGCATTTCGGCAATACCCATTTCCTACCGTGGGGCCAACCGACTTTGGGAGGCCCCGTTGAGCACGCTGACGCGTAACCGTCTGGAAGCGCTGGGACGGACGAAGATCCGCAGGCCGCATCTCGATCATTGGGATGCGGAGGACGTCGCCGCTTGGGAAGCGGGCGGCAAGGACATCGCCCGCCGCAACCTGATCTGGTCGGTCTTCGCCGAGCACGTCGGCTTCTCGGTCTGGTCGATCTGGTCGGTGATGGTGCTGTTCATGCCGACCGACAAGTTCGGCATCGACCCGGCGGGCAAGTTCTTCCTGGTCGCCATGCCGACCCTGGTCGGCGCGTTCCTGCGGATTCCCTACACCGTGGCGACCGCGCGCTTCGGTGGACGCAACTGGACGGTCTTCAGCGCGGCGATGCTGCTGATCCCGACGCTGCTCACGCTGTACTTCGTCAACCAGCCCGGCACCTCGTACACGACGTTCCTCGTGATCGCCGCGTTCGCTGGTTTCGGCGGCGGCAACTTCGCCTCCTCGATGACCAACATCAACGCTTTCTACCCGCAGCGGCTCAAGGGCTGGGCGCTGGGTCTGAACGCGGGCGGCGGCAACATCGGCGTTCCGGTGATCCAGCTGATCGGCCTGCTGGTCATCGCGACCCTCGGCAATGCTTACGCCTCGCTGATCTGCGCGGTCTACCTGGTGCTCATCGCGATCGCCGGCCTGGGCGCCGCGCTGTTCATGGACAACCTGCCCAACCAGAAGGCCGACCTGTCCTACATGCTCACGGCGCTCAAGGTGCCGCAGTCCTGGGCCATCGCGTTCCTCTACATCGGCACCTTCGGCTCGTTCATCGGCTACAGCTTCGCCTTCGGCCAGATCCTGCAGATCAGCTTCCGCGCGGGCGGCGACACCGTCGCGCAGGCCACGCTGCACGCCGCGCAGATCGCGTTCATCGGCCCGCTGCTCGGCTCGCTGGCCCGGCCCTACGGCGGCAAGTGGGCCGACCGCATCGGCGGTAGCCGGGTCACCCTCTATGTCTTCGGCGCCATGATGGCGGCGGCCGTGCTGGTCACCGTGGCCAGCACGGCCGCCGACAACAACAACGGCGTGGCGGGCGGCGGTGTGATGACCGCCCTGGTCGTCGGCTTCATCGCCCTGTTCGTGCTCTCCGGCATCGGCAACGGGTCGGTCACCAAGATCATCCCGTCGGTGTTCGAGGCGAAATCCAAGAGCCTGGACGCCACGCCCGCCGCACGGGCGGCCTGGTCGCAGAACACCTCCGGCGCGCTCATCGGTTTCGTCGGCGCCATCGGCGCACTCGGCGGCGTGGGCATCAACCTGGTGCTGCGCACCTCCTACGCGTCCACCAAGTCCGCGACCACCGCGTTCTGGGTGTTCATGGCCTTCTACGTGGTCTGCGCCCTGGTGGTCTGGGCGGTGTTCCTGCGCCGTCCCAGCCTGCGCGGCCTGCCCGCCGATTCCGAGGTCGTGACCGAAGCCGAGACCTTCGTCCTCGAAGCCGAGGCCGGTCACTCCCAGTCCCCGTCCGCCGGCTCGGCCCGCGCCTGACACCCGATCCAGTCCAGGAGGACCCACAGATGAACCCCACAGTCGCTCGCAAGACCGCGGTGGTCGTCGGCCACGGGATGGTCGGGCACCGGTTCGTCGAGGCGCTGCGCTCGCGCGACACCGAAGGCCAGTGGCAGGTGATCATCCTCAGCGAGGAGCAGCTGCCCGCCTACGACCGCGTCGGCCTGTCGTCCTACGTCGGCGCCTGGGACCCGAGCGCGCTCGCGCTGCCCGGCAACGAGTACGCCGGTGACGAACTGGTCGAGCTGCGGCTGGGCCAGAGCGCCGAGTCCATCGACCGGGCCGCGCGCAAGGTGACCACGTCCTCGGGCGACATCCTCGCCTACGACGCGCTCGTGCTGGCCACCGGTTCCTACCCGTTCGTGCCGCCGGTGCCCGGCCACGACAGCCCGGAATGCTTCGTCTATCGCACCCTCGACGACCTGGACGGTATCCGCGCGGCCGCCGAAGCCGCCGGTTCCGGCGCGGTGGGCGTGGTGGTCGGCGGCGGCTTGCTCGGTCTGGAGGCCGCGAACGCGCTGCGCCTGCTCGGGCTCACCCCGCACGTGGTGGAGTACAACACCCGGCTGATGCCCGCTCAGGTCGACGAGGGCGGCGGCGCCATCCTGGAGCGCCTGGTCACCGACCTCGGCTTGTACGTGCACACCGGTGTGGGCACCTCCTCGATCGAGGCGGCCGACAAGGGAGTGAAGGTCACCCTGTCCGACGAGACGGTGATCGATGCCGGGTTGGTCGTGTTCTCCGCCGGCGTCCGCCCGCGCGACCAGATCGCCCGCGACGCGGGCCTGGAGGTCGGTCCCCGCGGCGGCATCGTCACCGACCTGGGCCTGCAGACCTCCGACCCGAACATCTGGGCCATCGGCGAATGCGCCGCGGTGGAGGGCGTGTGCTACGGCCTCGTCGCGCCGGGGTACACCACCGCGGAGATCGTGGCCGACCGCCTGTTGGGCGGCGCGGGCGAGTTCCCCGGTGCGGACATGTCGACCAAGCTCAAGCTGCTCGGTGTCGACGTGGCCAGTTTCGGTGACGCGCACGGCGTTACCGAGGGCGCGCTGTCGGTGGTGCTGCACGACGCGGCCAAGGGCACCTACGCCAAGCTGGTCGTCTCCGATGACGCGAAGACCCTGCTCGGCGGCATCCTGGTCGGCGACGCCACCGCCTATTCGGCGCTGCGTCCGCTGGTCGGCCGCCCGCTGCCCGCCGAACCGGCCGCGCTGATCTCGCCCGCGGGCGCCGAACTCGGGGCCGACGCACTGCCCGACGACGCGCAGATCTGCTCCTGCAACAACGTGTCGAAGGGCGCGATCTGCGGGGCGATCGCCGAAGGCGCCTGCGACATCCCCGGGATCAAGAGCTGCACCAGCGCCGGAACCTCCTGCGGCGGTTGCGTTCCCATGCTCAAGAAGCTGCTCGAGCAGTCCGGCGTGGAGATGTCCAAGGCGCTGTGTGAGCACTTCGAGCAGTCGCGTGCGGAGTTGTTCCAGATCGTCCAGGTCACCGGCATCCGCACCTTCTCCGGCCTGATCACCAAGTACGGCAAGGGAACCGGCTGCGACATCTGCAAGCCGACCGTGGCGTCCATCCTCGCCTCCACCTCGAGCGACCACATCCTCGACGGCGAGCAGGCCGGGCTGCAGGACACCAACGACCACTTCCTGGCCAACCTGCAGAAGAACGGCACCTACTCGGTGGTGCCAAGGATGCCCGGCGGTGAGGTCACCGCCGAGCAGCTGATCACCATCGGCGAGGTGGCCAAGGAATTCGGCCTGTACGTGAAGGTCACCGGCGGTCAGCGCATCGACCTGTTCGGCGCGCGCGTCGAGCAGTTGCCGCTGATCTGGAAGCGGCTGGTGGACGCGGGCATGGAATCCGGTCACGCGTACGGCAAGTCGCTGCGCACGGTGAAGAGCTGCGTCGGCTCCACCTGGTGCCGCTACGGTCAGCAGGACTCGGTCGGCATGGCCGTGCTGCTGGAGAAGCGTTACCGCGGGCTGCGTTCGCCGCACAAGCTGAAGCTGGCGGTCTCCGGTTGCGCCCGCGAATGCGCCGAGGCGCGCGGCAAGGACGTCGGCGTGATCGCCACGGAGAACGGCTGGAACCTCTACGTCGGCGGCAACGGCGGTCTCACCCCGAAGCACGCCGTCCTGCTGGCCGGTGAACTCGACGACGAGACGCTGATCAAGTACATCGACCGGTACCTGATGTTCTACATCCGCACCGCTGATCGTTTGCAGCGCACCGCTCCGTGGCAGGAGGCGCTGGAAGGCGGCATCGATTACCTCAAGCAGGTCATCTGCGAGGACAGCCTCGGCATCGCCGAGGATTTGGAAGCGGCGATGGCTCAGCACGTCGCCGGCTACCGCGACGAATGGGCCGCGGTGTTGGAAGACGAAGAGAAGCTGTCTCGCTTCGTGTCGTTCGTCAACGCCCCGGAGGAAGCCGATCCGACGATTTCCTTCGACGAATCCGGGGAGCGGAAAGTTCCCGTCCTGCTCGGACTGCCGGAAGTTCCGGTCGCCACGCAGGGGAAATGACCGCTTAACCGCATGGAAACAGAACGTCGGTACCAATGAGTAAGGCGTTTGGAGGATGACACCGATGACCGTGATCGATACCCCCGGCATCGCCGCAGCTACCACCACTGGGTGGACGCAGGCCTGCCGACTCGACTACCTGATTCCCGGCCGCGGCGTTGCGGTGTTGCTCAAAGGTGGCCGACAGGCCGCCCTTTTCCTGCTGGAGAACGGCATGCTGTATGCCGTCGGCAATATCGATCCGATCGGCCGGGCGGCGGTCATGTCGCGCGGGATCGTCGGCGACCGCGGCGGGGCGCCCGTCGTGGCCTCGCCGCTGCTGAAGCAGGCCTTCTCCCTGGTCGACGGGCGTTGCCTGGACGACGAATCGGCGATGCTGCCGGTGTACGCGGTGCGCGTGGACGACGGCATCGTCTCGATTTCCAACGAGCCGGTGGCCACCGCGCTCGCGTCCTCGGATGGATGAACCCAATGACAACAGTTGACGCGGGCGCGAGCCTGGCCGGATTCACGGTGGGCATCACGGCGGCCCGTCGGGCGGAGGAATTCGCCACACTGCTGGAACGCCGGGGCGCGAACATCGTTTCCGCACCGGCAATCCGCATCATCCCGCTCGCCGACGACAACGAGCTGGAGCGGGTGACCCGGCAGTTGGTCGCCGATCCACCGCAGATCACCGTGGCCACCACGGGAATCGGCTTCCGTGGGTGGATGGAGGCCGCCGAGGGTTGGGGTCTCGCCGAGGACCTGCGCGCGACGCTGGGGACCACTCGGATGCTCGCCCGCGGCCCGAAGGCCAAGGGCGCTATCCGCGCCGCGGAACTGCGCGAAGAGTGGTCGCCGGCCTCCGAGTCGTCCGCCGAAGTGCTCGATCACCTGCTCGCCGAGGGCGTGGAAGGTGTTCGGATCGCCGTGCAGTTGCACGGGGCCACCACCGAGTGGGAGCCGGTGCCCGACTTCTGCGAGGTATTGCGTTGCGCGGGAGCGGATGTCGTTCCGGTGCCAGTGTACCGCTGGGTGCCGCCGGACGATCAGGGGCCGATGGACCACCTGATCGAGGCCATCGTCACTTCGGGCATGGACTGCGTCACCTTCACCAGCGCCCCCGCCGTGGCGTCGATGTTGATGCGCGCCAAGGAGACCGGGCTGCTGGAAGGGCTGCTGTACGCGCTGCGCGGCCGGGTGCTGCCCGCCTGCGTCGGCCCCATCACGGCCGCGCCGCTGGAGGAACTCGGGGTGCCCACCTCGATGCCGGGCCGAGCCAGGCTGGGGGCGCTGGCCCGCCACGTCGCCGAGGAACTGCCCAGGCGGGCCAACCGGATTCACGCCGCAGGCCACATCATCAGCGTGCGCGGCGCGTGCGTAGTGGTCGACGGTGAGGTGCGTCAGCTGGCGCCCGCGCCGATGGCACTGATGCGCTCGCTGGCCCGCCAGCCCGGCCGGGTCGTCTCGCGCGAGGACCTGTTGGCCGCGCTGCCCGGCGGCGGGGACGACACGCACGCGGTGGAGACCGCTATCGCCCGGCTGCGCGCCGGACTCGGCACGCCGAAAGCGATCCAGACCGTGGTCAAACGTGGGTATCGGCTCGCGCTGGACCCGGCGGAATGTATCGACAACAACCCACGGCCCACCGCGACAGGAGGACCACAGGTGCCCGGTGTCGGAATTCCGACCCGGGCACCTCGGTACATCCAGACTGCGGGGAGCTGGTGACCGCGCCCGCCCTGGTGCTCGTGGCCCACGGGACCCGCAGCACCAAGGGCGTGCAGATGATCGCGGCGCTCGCCGAGGCCGTGACGAAGGAGCTCGGTGCCGGGATTTCGGGGCCCGGCACCGAGACGCCCTGGGTGCGTACGGCATTCGTGGACGTCCTCGGTCCTTCGCCTTCGGAAGTGCTGCGCGATCTGGTGACCCCGGCCGGGGAATCCGTGCCCGCCGTGGTGGTTCCGGCGTTCCTGGCCTCGGGTTATCACGTCTACCAGGACGTGCCGCGCGAGGTCGCCGAGAGCGACCATCCCGCGGTGACGGTCACGCCCGCCATGGGACCGGATCCGGCGCTCGCGCGGATCATGGCGATGCGTCTGCGTGCCGCGGGTTGGCGTGAGGGTGACGCGGTGGTCTTCGCCGCCGCGGGCTCCTCGGACGCCCGGGCCCGCCAGGATGTCCGGCGCGCGGCCGCGCTGCTGGCCGAACACCTCGGCGTTCCGGTCCGTATCGGCTACGTCGCGACCGGTGCGCCGCGGGTGCCGGAGGTCGTCGCGGAACTGCGCGCGGCGGGGACGGACCGGGTGTTCGTCGCCTCCTATCTGCTCGCGCACGGCCTGTTCCAGCAGCGTCTGCACGAGGCGGGCGCGGACGGCGTCGCGGAACCCATCGGCGTGCACCCGGCGGTGGTCCGCTTGATCGCCGAGCGCTATCGGGTCGCAGCCGGCGAGTTGGTGCGGGCGCGGGTTCGCTGAGCATCGGCCGTCCACCGCGGAATCGGTGGCGCGAGGACGCGAGCTGGCGCGATCGATGCCGTTCGATCGATTCGCGTACCGGTAGTTGCCGCGCCGAAAAAGCAATGTTCGGCCTATCTCCTGGTAGCGGGCGATTCGTTGGGTCGGGCCAGCTGGAGTTCGCGGAACTGGACGTTTCCTGCTGGCGCGGGCGGTTCGCCGACGTTTCTGTTCCGGCTGGCGTGTGAGTATCCGAGCGTGGCGCGGGCGATCCGGCCGAGACCGGAGACGGTGGTGCGCCAGGTCGCACACCCATGCCCAGCAGGAACCCGTGACCGTCGGCGCACAAGGTCACGCCGAAGCAATGCGGCGAGCTGAACGCGCTGCCAACCGCTCTTCGCCACGATGGGCCGCCGCGTGAACCGGCAGTTGCCGCTACTCTCCTCCACCGATCCGCAGATCCGGGGCGAGTGGATCGGCAGCCTGTTCCGCGGCGAGCGCATAGGGTGGGCGCGGCTCCGGATGTCGAGAACGTCCGGTCGGCTCCGTCCCAGGGATACGAGCGGCTACGGACATGTCGCTCGACCACCCCGACGTAGGAGCGATCACCATGCGAGCGACCGAGATCACCGAGATCCTGAACCGTCCGATCAGCCAGGAGCTGCTGGCCCGCGACCTGACCCGGCTGGCCTATGTCGCCACGGATGGCACACCGCGCAGCATCCCGATCGGCTTCACCTGGAACGGCTCGGAGATCGTGCTGTGCACCACGAAGAACGCCCCCAAGTTGTTCGCACTGCGCAAGAACCCGATGGTTGCCCTGACCATCGACACCGAGGTCCACCCGCCCAAGCTGCTGCTCATCCGCGGGCGCGCTGAGCTTGACGTCGTCGACGGCATCCCGGACGAGTATCTCCAGATGAACGGCAGCTACGAGATGACACCCGAGCAGCGCGTCGAGTGGGAGGCCGAGGTCCGCTCGCTCTACGACGGCATGGTCCGGATCGTCGTCACCCCGACTTGGGCGAAACTCATCGACTTCGAGACAACACTGCCCAGCCCGGTAGAGGAGTTGATTCGGCAACGGGCCGAACGTCAGCATGCCTGAGAGCGACGCGGCAAGAATGGGCCCTACCGATCCAAGGAGAAGATGATGGCCAGGTATCTGCTGCTCAAGCACTACCGAGGCGCACCGGCATCGGTCAACGACGTGCGGATGGACCAGTGGACCCCGGAAGAACTCGCGGCCCACGTCCAGTACATGCAGGACTTCGCCGCGCGGCTCGAGGCCACCGGCGAGTTCGTCGACAGTCAAGCGCTCTCCCCGCAGGGCACGTTCGTCCGCTCGGACGGCGAGGGCCGCCCGCCGGTCACCGATGGACCGTTCGCCGAGACGAAGGACCTGATCGCCGGCTGGATGGTGATCGACGTCGAGACCTACGAGCGCGCCATCGAGCTGGCCGCGGAGCTGTCCGCCGCACCCGGTGCGGGCGGGAAGCCGGTCCAGGAGTGGCTCGAGGTGCGGCCGTTCCTCACCGCGCTGCCCACGGTCACCGAGTGAACGAGTCGCAGCTGCGGGAACTCGTGCCCGCGGTGATCGGTGTCCTCGTCCGGCGCGGAGCCGACTTCGCGTCGGCCGAGGACGCCGTGCAGGAGGCGCTGATCCGCGCGCTGCGAAGCTGGCCCGACGATCCACCGCGCGATGCGAAAGCCTGGCTCGTCGCGGCCGCCTGGCACAAGTTCCTCGATGTCGCCCGGACCGAAACGTCGCGGCGCGGGCGGGAACTCGCCGTGGAGGTCGAGCCGCCGACCGGCCCGGTGCCGGGCACGGACGACTCACTGTGGCTCTACTTCCTGTGCGCGCACCCGTCGCTGTCGCCCGGCTCGGCCGTCGCGTTGACGCTGCGCGCGGTCGGCGGCCTGACGACGCGGCAGATCGCGACGGCCTACCTGGTGCCCGAAGCGACCATGGCACAACGGATCAGCCGGGCCAAGCGGCGTCTCGCTGGGCTGCCGCTCGATCGACCCGGCGACCTGGCGACGGTGCTGCGCGTCCTCTACCTCGTCTTCAACGAGGGTTACGGCGGGGACGTCGATCTGGCAGCCGAAGCGATCCGCCTCACCCGTCAGCTGGCGGGCTCCACCGACGAGCCCGAGGTCGCGGGCCTGTTGGCGCTCATGCTGCTGCACCATGCCCGCCGCGCGTCTCGCCTCGGCCCTGGCGGTCGCCTGGTGCCGCTCGGTGCACAGGACCGATCACGTTGGGACACCGGCCTGATCGCCGAAGGAGTGACGATTCTGCAAGCCGCGCTGGCTCGCGACCGCTTGGGCGAATACCAAGCGCAGGCCGCGATCGCCGCCCTGCACGCGGATGCGCCGAGCGCCGCCGAGACGGACTGGGTGCAGATCGTGGAGTGGTACGACGAACTACTGCACCTCACGGGTAGCCCGGTGGTGCGACTCAACCGCGCGGTCGCCGTCGGCGAGGCCGACGGACCGCAAGCCGGCTTGGCAGAGCTGAGCGAGGTGGATTCCGATCTGCCCCGGTACACCGCCGTTCGCGCCTATCTCCTCGAACGCGCCGGCGACCTCGAGCAGGCCGCCGAGCTGTACGCCGAGGCATCCCGAGCAGCCACCAGCGCGCCGGAACGCGACCACCTCACCCGTGAGGCGGCGCGGGTGAGGCAGTCACTGCGTTCGTGAGCACGGGTTGCTCACCCACACGGAGTCTGCTCCCCTCGCTGCTGTCATCGGGAGTCTCCGAACCTGTGGGGTATGCCACTACAACTCATATACCCCCATGGGTATAGTCGGTTATGCCCCCAGGGGTATGCCAGAGCAGGTTGAGTGCTGCGATTCGTACAGCAGGGAAAGGGAGCGCCGATGCGGCCGACGACATTCATGGGGCAGGACCGGCTCGACGCCGGCAAGTCGGTGCGGCCCGGCGGCCTGCTGGCGCGATGGGGCGCGATGATGGCAGGGCGGGCCCGGATCGTGTTCGCGGTGTGGCTGTTGTCGCTGGTGGCGCTCGGGGCGGCGGCGCCCGGCGTGTTCACCTCGTTGGCCGGAGCCGGATGGCAGGCCGATGGTTCGGAGTCGGTGCGGGTCCGTGAGCTGGCCCAGCAACACTTCGGCGGGAATTCGTCGGCGGCGGTGCAGGTAGTGGTGCATTCCGACACCGAGACCGTCGCCGATCCGACGATGCGGCAGACATTGGGCCGGATCTCGGCGATCTTCGCGGACGATTCCCGCTTCGGCGCCGTCGTCCCGCCGCAGCCGGGCATGACGATCAGCCCGGACGGCCACACCGGCATCCTGATCGCGGGTGCGAACGCCTCCACCGACGACATGGTCAAGGCCGTCGACGAGCACAAGGCGGCGCTGACCGCGCTGTCCGGGGACGGAGTCGAGGTCTATCCCACCGGTGCGTCGGCGTTGTGGAGCGATTTCAACAAGGCCAACCACGAGGCGATGCTCGAGGCCGAGCTGTTCTCCTGGCCGGTCACGCTGGCGATCATGGTGCTGGCCTTCGGCTCGCTGGTCGCTGCCGGGCTTCCGCTGCTGCTGACGGTGGCCGGGCTGGTCGCCTCGGCCGGTGGTCTGGTGCTGCTCAACCACCTCACGCCGATCTCGGTGTGGGCGATGAACTTCGCCATGATGTTCGCTCTCGCGTTGGGCATCGACTACGCGCTGTTCTTGGTCGCCCGCTTCCGTGACGCGCTCACCAAGTCCGCCGATTCCCGTTCGGCGGTGGCCGAGACCATGGCCACCGCGGGCAAGGCTGTCGTGCTCTCCGGGTTGACCGTGCTGGTCAGCCTGTCGGCGGTGCTGCTGGTTCCGGCGCCCGCGGTGCGCACCATGGCCGTGGGAATCATGCTCGCGGTGGTGTTCGTGCTCGCCGCCACGCTGACGTTGCTGCCGGCGGCGCTGGGCGCGCTGGGTGGCCGGATCAACGCCGCGGCACTGCCGTACGCGACCCGTCAGCAGCATCGCTCGCCGCGGTTCGCCCGCTGGGGGCAGCTACTGCACGATCATCCGTGGCCGTTCGCGCTCGCAGGGCTCGGTGTGCTGGCGGCGCTGGCGTTGCCTGCCACTGGATTGCAGGTCGCGATGCCCTCGATCCAGGTCGTGCCCGCCGACGCGCCCGTGCGCCAGGGCTACGAACTGGTCCAGCGTCAACTCGGCGAGGGCGCGCCAGGCGCATTGCAGATCGTCGTCCCCGAGGCCGAAGCCGCCCGCACCGCCGAGTCGGCAGCCACGACCGACGGCATCGCTACAGTCACGCCGCCCGCGCCCGCCGCGGATGATTCCGGCCTGGTCATGATGCAGGCGCTGCCCGCCGTCGATCCTTCCGACGACCGGCTGGGCGGCATCCTCGACAACCTGCGTGAGCGACTGCCTGCCGATGCCCTCGTCGGCGGCGCACCGGCGGAAAACCTCGACTTGCAACAGGCGCTCGACGACTATCTGCCGATCGTCGTCGGGGTGATCCTCGTCCTGGGCTTCGTCCTGCTGTTGGTGGCGTTGCAAGCGCCGCTCATCGCCGCGCTGGGCACCTTGGTCAGCCTTTTGTCGACCGCGGCCGCGTTCGGTGTGGCGAAGCTGATCTTCCAGGACGGTCACGGCGCGGGCCTGCTCGGCTTCGGTCCGCAGGGATTCCTCGACGGTTGGGGACCGGTGTTCTTCTTCGCGATGATCTTCGCCATCGCCATGGACTACACCGTGTTCCTGTTGGCCACGGCCAAGGAGCACTACGAGCGCTCGCGAGATCCCCGGACGGCGGGCATCGACGGGCTGGCCCACTCCGGCCGGGTCATCTTCGCCGCAGCGGCGGTCATGGTCGCGGTGTTCTTCACCTTCGCGCTGGCCGATCCGCTTCCGCCGAAAGAGATGGGCATCATCCTCGGCGTCGCGGTGCTGCTGGACGCGGTGGTGGTGCGCTTGGTGTTGCTGCCGGTCGCGCTGCGCTTGACCGGTAGGGCCGCGTGGTGGTCCCCGGCTTGGCTGCGCCGGATTCTGCCCACCGTCAGTTTCGCCCACGAGCGGACAGAGTCGGCGGATGATACCCCAAGGGGTATTGTGAAGACTAAGTGAGAGAAGGAGAAACATCATGGTCGGCGACGAAGACGCCATCGCCTCGGTACTCAATCGGCTGCGCCGCGCGCACGGCCAGCTCGCCGGAGTGATCGCGATGATCGAGCAGGGCCGGGACTGCAAAGACGTGGTCACCCAGCTCGCCGCGGTCTCCAAGGCACTGGACCGAGCGGGTTTCAAGATCGTCGCCACCGGGCTGCGGGAATGCCTCGCGAACCCCGACGCCGAGACCGCCGATCCGATGACGGTGGATCAACTGGAGAAACTGTTCCTTGCCCTCGCGTGACGCACGCGTTCCGCGAGGGCGTGATCTGGAGAAGGATGACCGATGATCGAATCCAGCTGGCCAGGTGAATGGACCATCGCACGCCTGGTTCCGCTGCTGGCCGGAACGTTCGTGCTGCTCGGCACCGTACTCGCCGCGACGATCTCGGCGTGGTGGCTGCTGCTTCCCGCCCTGATCGGGGCCAATCTGCTGCTCTACAGCGCCGTGGGCTGGTGCCCGGCCACCCTGCTCATGCGCCGCGCCGGCATTCCCGCGGGCGCCAGCCCGAATTCGCGCTGACCGACATCGACGCGCTCGGCGGCCGTCGAATCGGCGGCGGCCGACAGAGCCTGAGCGGCGCTGAACCGGCCGCGGTTCGCGGGCGGGCCGGGCGTCGGATCGCGTGCGCCCGGACGATTGGGCCCGCCCCGTTCGCGTCGGCAATGAGTCGGTGCGGTCGAAGTCTCGCGGTCAGGAAGGCTTCTTCCGACCGGTGTAGGGATTCGCCGGATTCGACGCGACGAACTGTGACCAGGTCTGCGTGCCGTCGGGATGATCCGGGCATGTGTTCAGCCCGGCCCGGAACGTGCTCCCGACTCGTCCCGGAACGGGGAGCGGGACGATACGCCGGGGCCGATGCCGGACACCCTGCCAAACCCGCGCCAACTGTGCCATCGTCAGCACCTCCGGACCGCCGAAGTCGGGTGCCCGGCCGAGCGGCTCGCCCATGGCCAACTCGGCCACCCGCCGCGCCACGTCGGCGGCGGCGACAGGCTGGAAACGAAAGGTCGTGGGCAACGGCGCCACCGGCCATTTCTCGACGGTCCGCAACAGCGCAGCGATCAGCTCGTGAAACTGCGTCGCCCGCAGGATCGTGTGCGGGACGCCGCTGTCGACGACGGCTTGCTCGCAGGCCAGCTTGTTGCGGTAGTACCGGAACGGGATCCGGTCGATTCCGACGATCGACACGTAGAGCAGGTGCCGAACCTCCCGTGCATGCCGCAGCAGGTTCTCGGTTTGCTCGAGGTCCGCGCCACCCGCGCGACGAAAATCCGAAGCCGCGTGCACGATCACTTCGGTTCCCGCCACCGCCTCCGCTACGCCGACACCGGTTCGCAGGTCGCCGACGTGCGTGCCCGCGCCAGGGCGACGGGACAGTACCCGTACGTCATGGCCCGCTTCACGCAACCGATCGACCACTTGTCTGCCCAGCGCGCCGGTTCCGCCCGTGACGAGAATCTTGGTCATGGACCACTTCTACCGCCGAAGTCCGCGGGAACGTGCGAGGCCGTCGTCACACGGTGCGTCGCCCAGGACATTCGCGGCATGACGTGGTGACCGAACGCCGAATCGCCTGTCCTCGTCTCATATCGGCGAAAATGATTGCAGGACTGATCTTCTGGTATCGAGCTCCGAACGCTGACGCGGTGGTTGAATCGATGTCGAGGCGAGTGCAGGAGCCTCTACGATCGGGAGAGGGGACCTGATGCCGGTGGGAGGCGTGGCTCGTGGTGGCGCGAACGCGGTAGGACGCGAGGAGCGGTTGTGCGTGCGGGGCTGAGGCGCCGCACCACCCGTGCGGACACCGGATACGGCGCGTTCCTGTCCTACAGCGGCGAGCGGGACCGTGCGGTGCTTCCGCTGGTCCAGAACGCGATCGAGAAGCTGCCACGACCCTGGTACCGCTTCCCGCGAACGCGCATCTTCCTCGACTACAGCGGTGTCCCGATCGGTGCCGAACTGTGGGGCAAGATCGTCGCGGGCCTGTCGCGTTCCGAGTGGCTCGTCGTGGTGGCTTCACCCGAGGCCGCAGGCTCCAAATGGGTGGACCGCGAAATCGAGTGGTGGCTGGCGAATCGGTCTCCCGAGACGATATTGCTGGTCCTCAGTGCCGGGTCCCTGTTCTGGGACGAAGAAGCCGGGGATTGGGACCGGGCGCGCTCGACCGCCCTACCGCCACGCCTGTTCGGTGTTTTCGCGTCCGAACCCGTATACAAAACGCTCAAATGGCGTGCGGACGCGAACGGAGTCCCGCGTCCGGACATCGACGCCATCGCGGTCGGGATCGCCGCGGTGATTCGCGGCGTCTCCGAGGCCGACGTCAAATCCGAGGGTTACCAGCAGACCAAGCGGAACTTGCGCTGGGCGAGAACCGCCATCGGCGCGTTGGTCATCTTGCTCGTCGTGGCACTGATCGCGGCGGTCGTGGCTCGGGTGCAGAGCAATCGCGCCGAGGAGCAGGCCAAGATCGCCACGGCGCGGCTCATGGCCTCCGTCGCCGACACCAAGATGGCCACGGATGTCCGCGCGGCCCTGCTGCTGGCCGTGGCGGCGTACCGTCTCGACCCGAGTCCACGTCACCAAGCCGCCCTGCTGCGCGCGAATCTGGCCAGTCCGAAAGTCGCTCGTTACGTGGCGGCACCTGCGGAGGTCACGGCCTTGCAGAGCAGTGCCGACGGTCGAACCGTCGTTGCCGGGCTCGCCGATGGACAAGTCGTGACATGGGCGCCGGGAGGCTCGGTGACGACCTCGGTCGCGCGTTTGCCCGGCGAGATCCGCTCGCTGGCCGTCGCCGCGGACGGCCGGACGGTTCTCGCCACGGATGGCGCCTCGATCACACTGTGGGGCAGCAACTCCGGTCGGCCGGACTTCGGCGTGCCCGGCGCGAGCGAAGTCGATGTCGTCGCCGTATCCGCGTCCGGGAAGTTCGGTGCGGTCCATCGCAGGCAGACCAAGGCGGTGGAAGGCACCCCGGGGACGGTCGACATCATCGACAATGCCGCTGGACGGGTTCTCTCGTCACATCCGATCGACCGAGCGGTGACGAGCATGGTGTTCACCGACGACACGGCGTTGCGTCTGCTCGAAACCGGCGGCAAGGTGCGGCAGATCTCGCTTCGCGGCGGCGCCGACCGAGATCTTTCACCTTTCGACACCGACAACGCCTGCGGCGACGGCCAAGACGGCGGGGAATTGTCGCCCGACGGGTCCTCGTTCGCCTGCGCCGTCTTGCCCGGTATTCCGGCGCCGGTTTTCCGGCTGCGTCCGACTCCGAGCGCTGTGCGCCCAGAGCCCGGATATGTGGGCGTCGCGATGCCGAGGCGATCGGCTCCCGCCGTGCTCAGCCGCTCGGCGCGGATAGCGGCGGTGCCCAGTGCCGACGCCGGGTTCTATGTCGGGCCCGTCACCGGCGAGCCGAGGCCTCCGGAACCGCCACCGCTGATCACCGGTACCGCCGTCGATTTCGACCGGAAGCTACTGCGTTTCCTCGGGACCTCCGAAACGCAGCTGGTTTCGGCGTCCGGGCGACTGATCACCCTGTGGGATCTCGCGCAGCGCGACCGGCTGGCGAAATCTTTAGCGGTGCCGATCGTCAAAGGATGCAATTCTTGTGAACCAAGCTTGTCGCTGTCCCCGGACGGGCGCACCGCGGTGATCACCGGTCAGGACAAAGATCCGGGAGAATCGGCGCTCAACAGTGACGTGGTGATCATCCAACAGCTCGGGCCGAACCCCTCCCGGCAGCTCTCCATACCGGGACTATCCGGGAAACTCGCCTGGCGCGCGGATGGCACGATGCTGGCAATCGCCGCGAATCCGGCATCCGGCTACGAGCGACGTGTATTCCCGCCCAAACCCCACCTGGAGACTCCGTTCGAGGTGACGGTCCTGTCCTCGCCACCACCGCAGATCAGCGTCGAGGCGGCCGGTGTGTCGTCCGTATCACCCACCGCTGTTTCTCTCGACAGCAGGGGGCGGGCGTATCTGCATGATCTGGCCACCGGCGGCATCAACTCGGAATTCATCCCGCTGGGCGGCGCGGTCGACACAGACCATGTCGTCGAAGCGGGAATCGACGCGGCCGGAGAGTTCCTGGTCATGCGCGATGCCGAGCACATATCGGTCTATGACTTGGCGCGAGAGCAAAACGCGCACGACATCGACGGCAAGGACGCGCAGTCGGTGTTGTTCGCCGGACGGCATCTGCTGATCCGCCGGAAAGACAGCATAGAGATCTGGGATCGGACCGGCTCGCATCGAGAGCGGACGATCCCCTTCCGCAGTACTCGGAACTCGGCCGCGCAGCTCGCCGCCGCTGCGGACGCGAACGTGGTCGTCGCGAAAGACGAGGCAGGCTATCTGACTGTCTTCGCCGCCGACGGCACGAATCTGGGCGAACTCGAGCCTGATTCCGTTTGGCACGTCCCATCCGCCGTCGCCTTGTCCGCTGATGGACGGTATCTCGTGACGGTGAATCCCGGTCCCGCGTTCTCCGGCGGCGTCGATGGGACGCTGATCGAACGGGACATCTCACCGGACGGCCTGATCCGGGCCGCTTGTGCGCATGCTGGTCCGGATCTCACCGGCGCCGAATGGAACGCCTTGATGGGAGTCGCGCGTCCCGCTCAAGCCCGCTGCCCGTAGGGCGCGTTCGACTGCCGCCGGCGTTTCGCTCAGTCGGCGTGACGGCTCCTTCATGGGCTGGTCGGTCTTCCGGCGCCGACCGCCCTGTCCGCGAAATCCGGATGTGCCGGCGACCGGGTGAACGACGCCCGATAGCTGCTCGGTGGCACTCCGACGTGCCGGATCATGTGCTGGCGCAGCGACTCCGCCGAGCCGATGCCGCTGTGCCTGGCCACCTGGTCCATGGGCAGCGTCGTGGATTCCAGTAGCTCCCTGGCGCGTTGCAGGCGCTGGTGCAGCAGCCATTTCTGCGGGCTGAGGCCGGTCTCCTCGTGGAAGCGGCGGGTGAGCGTGCGCACGCTGGTGCGGGCGTGGGCGGCCAGATCGTCCAGCGACAACGGTAGGTCCAGCCGTCGCAGCGCCCAGGCGCGGGTGTCGGCGAGCGTCACGCCGTTCTCGGCGGGCAAGGGCGCGTCCACGAACTGGGCTTGGCCGCCGGGCCGCACCGGGGTGACGACGGCCGTGCGAGCGGCCGCGTTCGCGACGGTCGCGCCGTAGTCGGCGCGAATCAGATGCAGGCACAGGTCGATTCCGGCCGCCGCGCCCGCGGCCGTGGTGATCGGGCCGTCTTCGATGAACAGCGCGTCACTGCGGACCGACACGTCCGGGTGGTTCGCCGCCAGTTCGTCGGCGAGAGCCCAGTGGGTGGTGGCGGTGCGGCCGGACAGCAGGCCGGCCTGCGCCAGCACAAAGGCGCCGCTGCAAATCGAGGTGACGCGCTTGCCCGCGGCCACCGCGCGACGCAGGGCGGTCAGCGTGGCGGCGTCCGCGTCGGCGCGGCTTCCGGTGCTCGGCACGATGACGATGTCCGCCTCCTCGATCGCCGCCAAGCCCCGGAAGACGACCACGTCGAATCCACCCAGCCCTGCGGGCAGCACGCCGGGCACGGCGGTGCACACCACGATGCGGTAGCCGGGCTCGCCGTCGACCATCGCCGCGCCCAGCACCGTTTCCGGCATGGCCAGGTCGAAAGCTTTCACCGGAGGAACCGCGACGACGGCGACAGTCTGCATGGCCTGATCCTTGGGATAGTTGGCAATCCAGCCAGTAGCTTACCCGTCGCCGCACCGGCAGGCTGAGTAGCGCACGACCGGCGAACGGCACCCCGAATGCCGCAGGTCGTGTGAAAACACTTGTCGCAGAGAGGAATACGCATGCATTCGCATGTCATCGTCGGACGTGGCGCCACCGCTTCGGCCACCGCGGCGCTACTGGCCGGGTCCGGCGACCGGGTACGCATGGTCAGCCGCAGCGGCGCGGGGCCCGAGCACCCGAACATCGAACGAATCGCCCTCGACGCCTCGGACGCGGACGCGCTGACCGCTGTTGCCGAAGGCGCCGAAACCCTGTTCAACATGGCCATGCCCGCGTATCACACCTGGCCGGAGACCATCCCGCCGCTGTTCGGGTCCATTCGCTCCGCCGCCGAGCGGTCCGGTGCGAATTACGTGATGCTCGGCAACCTGTACGGCTATGGTCCCGCCGACGGGCCGGTCACCGAGCAGGCACCGCTGGCGGCCACCGGGCCGAAAGGGCGGGTTCGCGCCCGCATGTGGCGGGAAGCGGAAGAGGCGCACCGGGCGGGCCGAGTGCGCGTCACCGAGGTCAGGGCGTCCCAATTCATCGGTCCCGGCGCGATCTCGGTGTTCTCGCTCCTCGCCCAGCCGAAGATCTCGGCGGGGCAGTTGGCGCTGCTGCCGCAGGAACTCGACCTTCCGCACGCATACACCGCGGTCGGCGACGCGGCGGCGGCAGCGGTCGCCGTCGCCCGCGACGAGCGCGCGTGGGGCAGGCCGTGGCATGCGCCGAGCATCACCGCGACCGCGCGGGAGCTGGCCGGACGATTCGCCGCGGCGGCCGGGGCGCCCGAGCCGCGGCTGGCGGTCATGAGCGATCGCGAACTGACGCTGCTCGGCCTCACCGACCCGTTCTGGCCGGAGTTGTTCGAGACCTACCACATGTCGCACGCGGCCTTCACGGTCGACGACTCGGCCATTCGCGACACCTTCGGCCTGAAGGCATCCGACCCGGACGAGGTGTTCGCGCAGGTCGTGCACGCGGCTCGAGCGTGATCCGGACCGCACAGCGTGGCGGCGCGGTGAGGTCGAGATCTTCGCCGAAAGGTGAGCACCCGCTGGCGGACGCTCGCGCGGACATCGGTCAGGAAGACGTCGCCTTCCCCGCGAACTGCTGTCGTCGCAGGACAGTTCTGGCCAGTTCGGCGGGGGCGCCCGTGCTGGTGTCAACGGTCGTGTCGTAAGTGGCGCCGTGTTCGTGCACCAGGTGGAAATGGCCGCGCGCCAAGCCTTTTTTGACGTCGCGTCCGCGCGCCTGTTCACGCCGCTCCGCCACGGCCAGCGGGCAGGTGACGCGCACCAGCTGCACGTCCAGCCCGGCCAGCGCGGCCATCCAGATCGGCAGTAGATCCGCGCTCAGCAACATCTCGTCGATCACCAGGTGGTCCCCGCCGTGGGCGAAGGCGGCGGCCGCGGCGCAGGCGGAACGCAGCATCCGCCGCCCGACCTCGCCGTAGCGGATGACCACCATCGGGCTGCCGTCCGCGTCCCGGCCGCGGTCGTACCAGAATCCCTCTCGGCTGAGCGGACTGTCACGTCCTCCGCCCCAGTTCGGCGGAATGAGCTGGAACAACGTGTCGATGCCCCAGTAGACGAAGGGGATGTCGCTCTCGTCCTGGATGGCTCGCGCCAAGGTCGTCTTACCCGAGCTCGACGTTCCGTTGAGGAAGATGACGCGGCTGGGCGGTTCGACGCTGCGCATCCCGCCACGCTACCGGGCCATCGTCCAGCCCGGCTCGCTACGGATTCCAGGGGTCGAGGCCACCGTCGGGATCCAGGTGGTCGAGGTTGGCGACGCGCCTGGCCGATCGCATGAGGGCTTCGCGGTTGATGTCGTTCGGGTTCGCGTAGTACTCCCTGGCCGCTTCCTGGTGCATGGTCGCGACTCGGTGGCCGATCGCCCAACGGGTGTCACGGCCCGCGCCGTCCCACTCGTCCGGGGTGATCGCCGCGCGCAGCGCCCGGTCCGAATGCCAATTCTGCTCGACCCGCTGCACGAACGCCTGATCGATGTTCGCGTTGGGGGCGGGCGCGTTGCTGTGCCGGACGAAGCTGTCCGCGGCGATCACCGCCTGGGCGGCGAAGGCATCGTGCGCTTCGTGGTCGACGTGGTTGTCCACCGCCCACGCCGCCGCGATCGCCTTCTGCAACGGCGCGAAGCTGTACGGGTTCTGCGATGCCGTCGACTCCTGGACGGAGTATGCCGTCAGCGCATTGGTGACCCGCTCGTGGCTCGCGCCGGAGGAGAGCAGGACAGCATGGATGCGCGAATCGGGAACCTTGTTGTCGCGCAATACTTTCAAGGCCCGCGACACGCCTATTTGGGTGTGTATGCCGCCGACCTGCTCGGCCGCGTCGACCGCCACACCACGCCAGTTGGTGCGGGACAGCTGATGCTCGACGTACCCCGCTTCGCGGCTGGCCAGGATCCTTCTGGTGGAGCGTTCGATCGTCCGTCGGGTGCTGGAGAGCGGATTGAACGGATTGACCCGCCCGCCCGCCAGCCAGGCCGTCACCGGCGAGGAGTTGATGGTGTTGAGCGTGGAGAGTGGGGTCACCCATCCCATACCGGGCGCGGACTTCCCACCGCCGCCGCCGCCCATGCCGAGGGCGGTGCCGCCGCTGCTCCCGGACTTGCTCCCGCTGCCCTGCATCGCGAGCGCGAATCGGTTGGCGATCCAGTCGTTGCCCCGGCTGAAACCGCTGCTGAGGCGTTTGAGCTGGAGGACTGCGACGATCTCGACGGTGCCCGCGATGATGATCACCGCCATGACCTGTCCGCGCGCCTGCGCGAACAGATTGCCCATGAACAAGACGTAGACCCCGAGGAAGATGGTGTACGCCGTCATTCGTGCCGCCGCGACGAAACTGTCGACGACATTGCGCACCAGGAACGTCTGCGTCGGGCCGTATACGAATCCGCCCGCCGCGAAGCCGAATATCGACATGAACCCGTGATAGATCGTGTCCAGCGCGGCCTTGATGACCTTCATGCCGAGGTACATCGCGAAGGCCAGCAGGATGCCGCCGCAGACCAGCAGCATCAGACCCGTGGCGACCTGCCCCATGGAGGGATTCTCGGCCTTCGCGCGCGCGGCGCTGTCTCCACAGGACTTCAGGCCGCTGATCACCCGGGAGTCGTCACCCGCCGCCACCCCCGACGACCACGCCGATCGGCAGGCGGGTCGCTGGTCCACCGTGTGCCCGAAATTCCACACCTGTAGCGGCTTCCGGGCGAAATTGTCGGCCAGGTCGCTCTGCATCGTCGCCACCAACTGGGTCGGATTCGGGTCGGCGTTCCCGTTCAGACCGGCGGCCACCGAGATCCCGAGATCGCGGCCCTGGGCCAGCAACCCGTGCGAGGACAGCACATCCGCGAGAGGCTCGGCGAGGAACAACGGGCCCAGCAGCGCGACGCCCACCATCGTCACCACCTGCATGGTGGCCTTCGCGTGGTAGCCGCGCGCGATGAACCACGCCACGCAGACCGCGCCGATGGTCGCCGCGGTGACCAGCATGATCGGGGTCGCGATCTGACCGGTGAGCGTGTCGGCCACGCCGTGCAACGCCGCACTGAACATGTCCAGCCACCGGAAGCTCAACGCGTAACCGATCAACCAGATCGCCGTCGTCACGATGGCGATGTAGCCGATGAACTCCAAGCCCAGCACGGCCCACAGAATGGTGGCGCGCGGCTTGAACAGGCTCTCGTCGCCGGTCGCGAATCGGTAGTCCGACAGCGGGATGCCCGACGAGTCGTGGATGTTCATCCAGCTGAGCCCGTCGATGCCGGAGGTTCCGGAAGTGCTGCCCGCCGCGTCTTGGGCGACGGCCAGCGCACCGAGGAAGCCCGGGAACACGAAGAGCGCGAAGAGAGTGAGGGTGGTCCAGATCGCCCGCCGCCGCCAAACGCCCGGCCGAGAACCCGGCCACCAGTTCGGCGCACCGGCGAGCAACGCGGTCACGGCTGTGGGAAACTCGCGGGGGACTCCGATCGAATGCCGCTCGGTCGAACTGAGGCGGACAGTGCGTGATCGCACCGCCTGGGGGCAGATGTGCACGAAAGAGTCCTTCGTCCCGTCTCTGGGGGCGCAGTCGACTGCGAATTCCGAAACGGGTTGCACGCGAACGTCAATGGCGTCTCGCCCCCGTCTCACGTCCTGTATTACAGACAGGGACGGAAACATCCGCCTGAACGTCCAATGACATCCAGGCGGCTCGGGAGTGTACGTACGCACCTCGGCCGTCTACTTGCGAAGTGCGTCAAATCAACTGGTGTACAGAGCGTTTCAGCGCAACCAGCCGCCTTCGACGCAGGCCACGTCATCGGTGTACGCGATATTCGGCCCGGACGGCGACCAGGGGAGGACACGCGGTCGTCGATCGCCCGACTTGTCGTACACCAGGTGAACAATGCCGTCATGGCATACGACGAGGAGCTGGCCGAGCGAATCCGGGAACTGATCGCACCCGGCCCCGAACTCACCGAGCGGAAGATGTTCGGCGGCCTGGCCTTCTTGATCGGCGGCAATATGGCGGTGGCCGCCAGCAGGCAGGGCGGTCTGCTGGTGCGGGTCGATCCCGACGAGGGCGAGCGGCTCCTCGGTGACACGGTGGAGCCAATGGTCATGGGCGGGCGCGAAATGGTCGGCTGGCTGCGGGTCGCCGCCGTCGACGACGACGAAGTACTGCGGGAATGGGTCGAGCGCGGCGTCGCCTACGCCCGGACCCTCCCACCCAAAACGAAGAAGTAGCTCCGCTCAGGCCCTGACCTGCCGCCGGAACAGCACACGGTCGAATTCGCGTCCGTACTCGTCGACCGCGACCACGTCCATCTCGCTGGCGAACACGCCCGGCCGGACGTCGACGCGCAGGAACGAGTAATTCCGGAAGCGGACCCGCGACCACGGCGCGGCCTCGTCCTGCTTACCGCCGCCCGGGGTCCACACGTAACTGTTCGGCACCGAGGTGTCGGCCAGCTCGCTGCCGCGGAAGGTTTCCCGCGACCCGGGCTGGAATTCGTAGCGCGGGCGTCCGCCGCCGCCCACGGTGTAGTAGACGGTGCCGTCGGTCTCCGGGTAGACGATCGAGTTGTCGCCCGCGACCTTCGTCGCCTGTCCGCCACGCAGCGGATCGGTGCGCTCGTAGACGTGATTGTGACCCTGCAACACCAGGTCGACTTGGTAGCGGTCGAAAAGGCCGACCCACGCGTCACGCACACCGCCGTCGCTGGCGTGCGATTCGGTGGTCGAATACGCGCAGTGGTGGAAGAAGCAGACGATGAAATCGATGTCGGGGTCGGCGCGGTGGGCGGCCAGGGTGCGTTCCACCCAACTCGTCTGTGCCCCGCCGGAGTAGCCGCTGTTCGCCCGGATCTCGTAGGAGACGTCGTTGGCGTCCAGCGAGAGCACCGCGACATTGCCGTAGGTGAACGTATACGCCGACGGGCAGCCCGCCGGACCGTTGCCGGGGAAGTCCAGGCGCGCCAGATGCCCGCCGTAGCCGTGGTCGCCGTAGGTCGCCTCCATGTCGTGGTTGCCGGTGGCGAACATCCACGGTGTCTGGGCGGCGCTGGGCTCGATGGCGTTGAAGTAGACGTCCCAGACGTAGGGGTTGTACTTGTCGAAACCGCTCGCCTGCTGCGCTCCGTGCGCCGCGAACTGCCCCGGCTTGCCCGCGCCGGACGGGTCGGCGTAGGCGATGTCGCCTGCGAGGATGTGGAAGTCCGGCCGGGCGGCGGCGATCTGGCGCAGCACGTTGCTCGCGTGCGGCGCGGCCGGATCGTTGTCGGCCTTGTAGTACTTGTCGTCGTAGTCGCCGGGAGCGACGCCCTCCGGCAGCGCGGGCGTTTCGTCGGTGCCCTGATCGCCCATCATGGTGAACCGGAACGGAAGGACCGCGGGGCGTGCGCTGGGCATCGCGGGTGCGGCGGCGCGGATGTCGCCGACGAATCCGTCGGAGGTCCGCCAGCGATAGAAGTGCGGCACCCGTCCGGGCAGGCCGTCCACCGGTGCGTGGACGTAGAACTGCTCGGCCGCGAGCACGCCGCCGTCGGCGGTGGGCAGCTGGGTGAGCAGGTTGCGCACCTCGGCTTGGACCGTCGCGCCCAACGCCGGTGTCGGTCCGTGGTCGAGATACACCGTGGCGCCCGCCGGACGCCGCGAGAGTTGCGCCGCGAAACGCAACTGGCTGGCCGCGTCCGGCCCGAAGGCGACGCGCCGTCCACCCACCGCGAGCTGGGCCTCGTCGGCGTAGGCGCGCCTGCCGAACGGCGTCGTGCCGACGGCGGCCACCGCTGCCGCCGCGGCGGCGCCGCGCAGCACGTTGCGCCGCGACACAGGGCGACGGCGCAGGTAGGCGCGGTGCCATTCGTGCTGCTCGGGCATGGTCATGTGGGCAGCGAGATGGCCGGGAATTCCGGTGTCCGGAATGTCGCCTGCTGGATTCAGCGGTGTGGACGGCATACCGCAGATGCTGTACCGGCACGGCGCACGGAGCAACTCGACATCGCACCGCACGCGGGAATACCTCGTGAACAGACGGTTTCGCCGTTCGGGTTTGTTCCATTTGTCGGGAATGTGTGAAATATGTAATGCCCGAACGTATTTCACCGGCGACCCGCCTGGGTTTCGAGTCGGATGGTCGACGGCCAACGGGCCGTGCTTCTCGGCAGGGTTGCGGCCGACGCGTCTACGCCGACGGCCGATCCGTCGCGTCCGACGACTGTTCTGTATCCGTGGAAGTGCCGGGGGAGAACGGGAAGACCAGCGAAGCGCTCCACGGGAACCCCGGCGCACCCGGCCGCGTGGACCCGGCGGCGGCCGCCAGCGGTTCGTTGTTGCCGGTCAGCCTGCGGACTGTGCGCTCCATCGCGGGCAGGATCTCGGCGATATCGAGATCGGCGTTCGCGAAACGGCCGATCAGCGCGTAGATCATGTTGGTCAGCACGAGCGCGATGTCGGCGGTGTAGTCGGGATCGACATCGGCCAGCAGGGCGCTCGCGGCGGGCAGCACGGCGTCGAAGCCTTGCGCGTCGAGTCGTCGGCCGCCGGGGCCGGACCGCGCGCGATAGTAGGCCTCGAGCATCCGGGGATTCCGTTCCCACGGCTCGAACACGTAACGCATCAACCGCACCAGGCCGTCGGCCAGCGTCTCGTCCTCGACGGACGGGGCAGGGGCGGCGTAGGTGTTGGTCGCCATCCATTGCTCGACGGCGGCGAGCATCAGATCGTCGCGGGTGGGGTACCGCTTGTAGACCGTGGCCAGCGAGACGTGCGCGTTGCGGGCGACCGCACGCAGTTGGACCGCGTCGTAGCCGTGCGATTCGAGCATCGACACGACGGCGTCGAGGATCTTCGCCGTCGAATCTTCGTCTGTCCGGGCCACGTACGTACGGTAATCCAGGATCCGAGCGCGGGTGCTCGTCACCGCGGCGGCATTGAGCGAACGCGTGTTCCGATACCGCCGCCGTGGCTAAGCTGCCAGGATGACGCTCTTTCTCCGCGTCGCCGCAGTGCCGGTTGCGCTCGCCGGCGCGCTGGTGAGTGCGGCGCCCGCCGAGGCAACGCCCGGTAGCGACATCACCGCCGTCACCCTCGGCCAGGCGCAGATTCCCGCCGGGCTGGTGCCGTTCGTCGCGGGCACCGATCTGGTCGTTCGCGAGATCACCATCGGCCCCGGCGGCTCCACCGGTTGGCACTACCATCTCGGTCCGGTCTTCGGTTTCGTCCGCTCGGGCACGCTCACCCACCCCGGACCCGACTGCGACGCTCCGGTCTTCCGGACCGGCGAGTTCATCTACGAGCCCGCGGGTGAATGGAACGTGCACATCGGCCGGAACCTCGGCGCGGAGCCGCTCGTCCTCGACGTCGTCTACGCCCCGCCCACGGGCGAACCGCTGTTCGTCGACGCACCCGCCCCGGCCTGCGCGTAGGACCGTTCGGTCGCATGGGCGGTGGTTGCCGAGCCCGATGGCGTCCGGATGTCGGCGGTCGCGGTCGGGCGATCCGGCGGCGCGGGCACCGTAACGGTATCGGCATCATGCAGGAATTCGACCGGTGTCGGTCCTAGGGTCACCGACCGGCGGCACGGGCCGGTGCCCCGAGTAGCCAGCGCCAACGTGGCAGTTCGGTGATTGCCGTGACGGCCGTCAACGTGGTGACGACGACGGCCGCCCAGGCCGGCCATATGGCCCAGGACGCGAGTACGGCGGCGGCGAGTTGGAGGACGACGAGACCGATGGTGACTATGCCGGGGACCGGGATGAGGACCTGTCTTTTGTCGCCAGGGGTGGCGAAGAGGGTCGGCAGCCCGATGAGCAGGACCAATGTCGCGACCGCGAGCGCGACCGAGTGATCGGCCAGTGCCCATGGGGTGGCGATCCAGGCAATCAGTTCGGTGGTGAACCGCAGAATCGAGGCAATACGTCCCTGGCCGGTGAGGTTCGGCGAGTTGATGGGCCGAGTGGACATGACGGACAGCGTGTCATACCAGCTGGTCTGGAACGCTCGATGCTCCCAGTGGTGAGCAGGCGGCGGCGTCAGCTACGCCACACAGCAGTGAACTCATACCACGGGCCAGCGAGATGAGTTGCGGTGAAGTCGTCGAATCCAACCGGTGTGCCATGAGGTGAGTATGCCCACCCACTGCTCACCGTGAGCCCGAGCCCGCCACCCTCGATGAAGTAGACGGTTCCGTCCGGGTCCTTCCTTACATAGCTGATGTCGAACCGGCCGATTTCGAAATGGGAGCGTGAAGATTCCGAACTCGCCTGTAGGTCAAGGGCCACCTGCTCGAACTGCGGACGGGTGTCTTCGAACGACGGGCGGGGCAGGAGCGCAACTGTGCCTGCAACAGTGAGAATCATCGCGGGGTTAGCCGCGATCCACCATGACCATGTCCGGTCCCTACCTACGACATGCAGCGTTCGGACCGCCCATACCGCACCGCAGATGAGGAGCACCAGTACGGCCGCAGCGCCGGACAACAGCGGATCAACCCAGGCGAAGGAGCCGTAGCGCGACGGCCACCAGTCGTAGTAGACGCACACCAACACAACGACTGGAAGGAAGGTGAATGCCAGGTGAATCGGCCCCGGAGCCCTGTTCGGCTTATCCTGGTCGATCAATGCCCGGACAAGTGGCTCCCGGTTGCTCACCGGACCAAAAGTACCGCGCCGCGGAGGTCTCGAACACCAGCACAGGGACGATCGGAGACTCTCGAACGTGCCCTAGTTGTGGCTCGAGATCGGGATCGGCGGCTGTGTGCCGACGGTATTCCGGGCTCGGCGCGACCGGAGCCAACAGGCGAGGACAGCGATCACCACCGCGAGATAGACCGCCGGCGGAACACCGCAGACGACAGCCCGGCACCACTGCGGCATTCGTTCCACTGCGGCGTTCATGGCCGGGACGTAACTCGGTGCGCCGGTGAGGTCGAGTCGTTCGATCTCGGCGAAAACGACGGTGGTGAACCAGTCCTGTCACGACCAACCCGAGCAGTTCCTGGCGCAGTCGGTGGGCCGCCCACGCGGCGGCGAAACCGATTGCCGCCGTGATCGATACGCACAGCAGCCATATCCAGGTCGACCGCTTCGCAGTAGCACGCGCTTCGAGTCGTCGGGATCGCGTATCCGGAAGCGGCGCTTGCCGTCTCGCGTCAGCGATTGGGGCAGGCGGTGATGGACGTAACGCGGTGTCCGAGCCGGGTTCGACCGGTACGGCCACATCTAGATCGCACAGTCGGCGCAGGTAGATCTACTTGTCCTAGTCCCCGCAGCGATCCGGCGCAGCTTCTGGCTCGCGGTTCGCGCCGCTACGCCAGCTGCGGTATCCGCGGTGCGCGGCGAAAGTTCCGATGATCGCGGTGGCGCACCAGACCGCGATGGCGGTGTAGGCGAGCGGGGCCGACAGGTCGCCGATCGATGCGCCGAGAGCGGTGTAGACGAATGCCCGTGGAGCCGAGCCGATGAACGCGCCCACGGCCATCTGCCACAGCGGGACTCCGAACGCGCCGAATATATACGACGCCAGTGCATCCGAGATGCCAGGGACGAAGCGCTGGCCGACGACGGCCCACAAGCCGCGCCGCTCGATCTGGGCGTCGATGCGCTCGGCACGCTGCGCGCCGAGCAACCCGCGCGCGCTTTCGCGGCCTGCCCGCCGCCCGAGGAAACTGGTGATGGTCGCCGTGCCCACCGCCGAACCCAGCGTCACGAACGTCCCGACCAGCGGCCCGAACAGCAGGCCGCTCCCGGCGGCCAGCATCGGGCCGGGCACGAAGATCGCGCCGAGCACCGCCGACGCCACCAGGTAGGCGAACGGGGCCGCGGGTCCGGTCGCGGCGATCGCGTCGCGCACGCGTTCGACGTCGATCACTCCCGCGACGGCGACCAGATAGAACATCCCGAACAGGAACACGACGAACAGCGCCAGCCGCGCGATGTGCCGCCGCCGTCCGGTGCGAAAGAAGCCGTCGTTGTCCGTCATGCTGACCGCAATCCTGCCTCGAGCTGGCCGGACGTTCATGTCGAGGGTGCACAGTGCCCGCCGCCGGAGCACGGGACACAATCACGAAGCGGGGCTCTACGGTTTGAGCTATCGGCGGTGGCCGACCGGTGTGTGAATCCCGAATCTCCGCGCTTCTGTGGAAACCCGGTCGCGAACCGGCGGGGTCTGTACCCGGCTCCCTGTGCCTTGTCAGGTGCGCACCGTTCAGCTGTTGGGCGTGCGACTGGTGATCGAAGGAGCCGCCGTCGATTCAGGGTTCTAGGTACAGGCGCTCGTTCGGTAGGCGGCGTAGGCCGCTGGTGTCGGTCATGGCCACGGTCACGGCATCGGTGTAGCGGCGGGTCTGGTGTTCCTGGACGAACAGCAGGGCGGCGGTGAGGCAGGCGACGAAGTCGAAACGCATGCCGTGCAGGAATATCGACAGGCGGACGTCGGGTTCATCGGGCCGTGGGGATGTCACGGCCGCTCCGGTTCGCGGTCGCGGAAGTAGCGGAAGTCGTCACGACTCACGATCACGGCGGTGACGAAGGTCGAGCAGGTGAGGTAGTCGCAGTCGCGATGCAGGTCTAGGGCTCGAAGTGCGTTCTTGCGGCTGGATACCGGCCAGTGTGGGTTGTCGTGGGCGAATCGGGTCCGCAGTGAATGCGGTCGGCCGTTGGCGTCGTTAGGGAAGAGCCACACGAGACCGTCATCGGGCACGGGACACCACCCGGAATCCCCGTTGGCGGTTCGGCATCTGATCCGCCCACGCTCGAATGGCCTCCAGCACAACGCGCCCCGACGGCCGATATGGTCCGCGCGGCGGCACTATCCACTGGCGGATCGCGCCGGAAGAGGCGGTGGGCGAGGGGAGTGCGATCGTCGCTCCGGACCGGGCCACGCTCACGTCCAGCCGGAACAACTCCGCAAACAGCCGGTCGTCGTCCGGGAGGTCCGCCCCGACGAGGAACGTCCAGCGGTCCGAACATGGATGTGCGACAACGGGTCCGAGGAATTCACCCCGGCTCTGCATATGGGCTTTCGTTGCTTGTCCCAAACGCGTGGGCATCGTCACCCCGCACACGTACCCGGCACGCAGGATGATCCGCCCCAACTCGGGCGGGTCGATCACAGCGGGTAGATCGCACTCGCGCCGGTAGTAGTAGCACCTGGATCGCGGTGTGTCCCCGAACGATTGCATCGCTATCTGCGCTCCCCTCAGATCTGTTGCTGGTCATGCGCCCAGGTCGGGAGAGCCCCTCCTCGGCGGGGAGGAAGAACTCTCTGCAAGACGCGCGGCAAGCAGACAAGATGCGCCCAGTGCTGGGCAAAGGAGTGTGGGAAGTCAAGAAAGACAGTTCATTTCCCAGCAAGTTGCCCGTCGATGGTGTCACCATTTCCCGGACAGGGAACTCGGACGACCTCGGGAGGGAAGGCTTGTCAGAGGACGAGACCGGCAGCACGCTGCCGCGTCGCCAACTCGGCCGCCATCTGCGTGACGCGCGAGAAGCGCTCGGCATGACGTTGATCGAATCCGCGAAGCTCATGGAGTGGGGCAAGAGCACGCTGCAACGGCTGGAGAAGGGGCAGACGGAGAAGATCAGGACGCACGACATCCGACTGCTGTGCGAGCAGTACCAGCTGGGCGACGAGCGAACTGCGGACCTGCTGTCGCTGGCCGAACAGATACCGGTTAAGTCGTGGTGGCACGACTATGGATCGTTGATCACACCAGCGTTCGATGTGTACATGGGACTGGAGTCCTCGGCAGTTGAACTCACCCAGTTTCAACCGTCGGTCGTTCCTGGCCTGCTGGAAACTGCGGACTACGCTCGTGCTCTTGATATCTTGTATTTCCCGAATGATTCCCCGGAGGAGATCGACCGCCGCGTCGAGCTTCGTCTACGGCGCCAGGGCCTGGTTGCTCGGAGGCGTCGTCCGGCAACGTTCAACGCAGTCTTGCACGAGTCCGTGCTGCGAACGGTGATCGGCTCACCGAAGGTGATGTCTGCCCAATCGCGCCACCTTGCGGATCTCAGCACACTTCCGAATGTGGATATCCGGGTGTTGCCATTCCGGGCTGGGTTGCCGGTGGGAATGTCTACCGGCCCGTTCCTGATCTTGGACTTCGATGTGGACAAGAAGGGTCAGCCTGAGGAACCTAGCGTCGTCTACGTGGAAAGCTTCACGGGAGGACTCTTTCTGGAGCGGGTCAGTGATATAGACCGGTACCGTGACGCATATGGGGTGATCCAACGAGCCGCGCTCGATGTTCAACCCAGCCGGGATCTGTTGCGTGAGTTGGCAAAGGAGTATGGACGTGGGCATTGACCTATCCGGAGAGAAGTGGTTCAAAAGCAGCCACAGCAGCGGCGGCCAGGATTGCGTGGAGGTCGCCCATCTGGCAGGCGGAATGGTCGGCGTCCGAGACTCCAAGAACCCGACCGGCCCGGCGTTGGTCTTCACGCCCGGCGAATGGGACGCCTTCACCGCTGGCGTCATGGGCGGCACCTTCACCCACCCATAGGCCCGAGAAGTCGCGCGGCATCATTCCGGTGTCATCGGACAAGATCAACGGCACATGGCTGTGGCGTTTGCCGAGAAGAACTCTCGCTCATGTGCCGTTGATCTTGATGTTCAGGGTGGGTCGCGGGGGAGGAGGGTGCCGAGGGGGCCCAGGTCGATGTTGAGGTCTTCGGGGGTGAGGCCGAAGTGGTCGCGGAGTTCTTCCATGCGTTGCTCGAGGAGCATGAGGGTGGTGCCGATGCGTTCTATCTGGGTGTCGGTGAGGTCACCCGCGTCTACGCGGCGGAGTGCTTGGCGTTCCATGAGCTGGCGGAGGAGCTCGACCAAAGTGAGGACGAGGCTGACCAGGCCGCGCTCGACGGATTCCGGGTCGGTGTCGATACGCGATGGGATGCCGCCGAATTCAGTCATCGCCGGGTGCCTCCAGCGCGTGCAGCGGTCCGGAGAGGGTGCTGATCGAGGAGATCAGCGCCCGCAGCGAGATCTGGACCAGGTCGACGTCCGCGATGGCGAGCTTGATGTCGCCGGAGATCACCACGCCGCCGGCCAGCACCCGATCCAGCAGATCGACCAACGAGACCCGGCGCTCGTCGTCGACCTCACGTGTGGCGCGGCTCATGCCGGTTCTCGTTCCACGCCCGCGAACGAATACGGCGGCCACGGGCCGGTGAGTTCGAGGCGGATGCCAGGGAATTCGTCGCCGAGCGCCGTGACGATGGTGGCGAAGTCGTCGGTGCGGTCGTCGTCCACGAGGTAGGTCCCGTTGAGCACCAACCAATCACGACGGCCACTCAGTGCCGGGTCGGTCAGCGCCTGACGTCGCCCCGCCGCCGCGTGCTGGAGCAGGCGGCTGTGGATCTCCTCGGCGCGCTGGGCCGCGTCGCGTTCGATGGTTTCCTGCGCGGACAGTTGCGCCCGGCGCCGGGCCAGATACGCGGCTCCCGCGCCCTTGCCTTCGCTCGCGGTGCGGGACTCGGCCACGGCGGCGGTCAGGGCGGCGCGGTCGCCGTAGGCCTTCACGCCCCACTCGGTGCGGCCGCTCACCAGCTCCAGCGCAGCGGCGAAATCCGCTCGCCGCTCGGTCAGCAGGTCGCGCACCCGGTCGTCGTCGAGGAAGACGGTGGCCAGCCGCAGCGGGACGGTCGGGCCTCGTCGCACCAGGGTCGATACGACGGCGTCGTGCGCACGGGCCGTCCCTTCCAGCCAATCGAGGTCCTCCAGATGCGCCCGCAGCGGCTGCTCCCCGAACACCTCGAGCGGCACCGAGCCGACGATCGCCGTCAACCCGTCCACGACCACCGTTCGCACCGGCTCGCCCGCGACTCCGGTCAGCTCGCCCAGCTCCTCGCCGCCGCAGCCGGGCGTCACCGCGTACAGCCAGACCCCGAGGCCCTCCGTCACGACCGCTCTTCCCTCGGTTGGCGGCGACGCTCGATGCGTTGCGGTTGTTCCTTCGCGCTCTCCAGTTCCGCGATCCGGTCGCGGAGCTTCTGATTCTCGAGTTCGAGATCGTGATCCTGCCGCTCCAGCGTGCGGGCCTTGCTGTTGAGCCACGGATCGGTCTCCCACCAATCGATGCCCACCGACTTGGCGGTCTCCAAGGACGCGATCACCAGCCGCAGCTTGATCGTGAGCAGCTCGATGTCGAGCAGGTTCACCTGGATGTCGCCAGCGATCACCAGGCCCTTGTCGAGCACTCGCTCGAGTATGTCGGCGAGGTTCGTCGACGAATGTCCGCTGTACGGCTGCGGTGCGGACGATCCGCCGGGCACCACCGTCATGACCGAGCCCTTCCGATGTCGGTGCTGCCGCGCCCGTAGCGCCTTGTTCTGCGGTAGGCCAGGAGGTTCCCGTCGAGATCGATCTCGACCTCGTAGAGCGCGAGGATGTCCGCCGACGACGGGATCCGGCGGTCCTCGAGCACCTCGATCTCCACCTGCCAGCCGTCCTCCGTCGGTTCCATCGAGGTGACGCCCTGCACCTCTTTCGACGTCAGTTCGACGAGGTTTTCCACCGCCATGGCGGCGGCCTGCGCCGGGGTGCTGGGAGGTGGTTCGTCGGCGGCCGGGTCGACGTCCTCGGAAGTTGTCTTGCGGGCCACGCGCATCACTCCTTCCGGATCACGCGCGGCGACCGGTCATGCGATCCAGGACCGCCTGCTGCGCTTGTCTACGCTCCTCTTCGGACAGCTGACCGGCTGCCGCGGCCGCATCGATCTCCTCGAGTTCCCGCCGCATGAGAGCGGGATCTCGCATCTTCTGGTCCACCTGGTCCTGAATCAATTCGCCCAACCAGATCACCCCGCGGACCGGGGCGACGGGCAGCGTCAGGATCGATGTGAGCACACCGAACATGCCTTACCCCTCGGGTGCGCGCTTCATGACGAAGTCGTAGGCCGCCATCGGACCGAGCAGGTTCAACTCCACTCGGCCGTCCCAGTCCTCGCCGAGCCGGCGCAGCGTCTCCTCCAGGTCTTTCTGCCGGTCCAGTTCGACCAGAACCGCGATGTGGACGGCCTCCTCCTCATGGGTGGGGTCGCGCTGGTTGACGAGTGGTTCGAACTGCTCCAGCTCGGCGACCACTTTGCGCGTGTCCTCGGCCCGCTTGGACTCGATGGCCTGATTGATCATCTCGCCGAGCGCGATTCGCTCGTTACGGGTGGCGTCCTCCGGTTTGTCACGGATCTCCCCGGCCAGCCGGGCGGCCTCGGCGTTCTCGTCGAGCAGCTCCCGGAGGATGGTGTTCTCGACGTAACGGCCTCGGACCACGAACTGCGCCCGGCCCTCGAGCTGCTCCAGAGCGGAGCGGAATTCGTCTTCGTTCGCTCCGAGTAGTTCGTTCTCCACCGCCTCGGTGTCGGTCATGACCGCGCCGAAGCGCAGCGGCAGCACCGGAGCGACGGCGGCCGATCCGTCCAGCAGTTCGGCGTGCGCGGTGAGGTCGTCGGGCGTGCCCAGCGGCCGATCCGACTCGAGCATGCTGACCAGCGCGGCGATCTCGCCGTGCCGTATCACCGATACCTCACCCGGTGGGTCGCCCACGCCGCTGGCGTGCGGCTCGGGTTCCACGTCGGCGGGCACGATGCCGTAGACGTAGACAGATGTCGCGGTAGTCATCAGCCCTCCTTACGTTTGGGCCTGTTCGCCGTCTGGCGCTTGTCCTGCACGTCGCCGAGGAAGTCCATGACCTTCTCGCCCGCAGCTTCCAGCGCCCCCTGCGTCTTGTGCTTCGCCGCGCCTTGGGTGACGTCGCCGACGATGTCGGTGAGCCCCTTCGGTTCGCTGGTGGAAATCTCCAGCCGGTTGACGGCTTCGGCGAAACGTAGATAGGTGTCCACACTGGCCACCACGACGCGGGCGTCGATGGTCACCAGTTCGATGCCGACCAGCGACACGCGTGCGAATGCGTCGATGACCAGGCCTTTATCCAGAATCGTGTCGATCACGTCAGCCAGGCTGGATGAGTTCGGGCGTGCCATCGTGCCCGCTCCGCCACCGCCTCCGCCTCCCGCGGGTTCGATCGTCATGCGTTTGCTCCTCGCTTCTCGCGCGACGGGCGGGTCGCCGTGCTACGGCGGCGGGCGGCCGGTCGACGGCGAGGACGCCGATCTTCGTCTTGCTCGTCCTCGTCTCGCTCGTCCGTCTCTTGCTCGTCGGCCTTGTCTTCTTCTTCCTCGTCCGGCTCCTCGTCCGGTTCTTGTTCCGCTTCCTGGCCTTCTTCGGACTTCTCCTCTTCTTCCTCGCGGCGAGCGGTCTCGTCGTCTTTGACGACCTCGCTGTCACGGATCTCGCCGTGCCAGCCGACGACGTCGTCGGGATGCAACACGGCCTCGGTCATCACGTGCCGCTCGAAGTGCTTGAGCTCCAGGCGGCAGCGGCGACCCGCTGCCCGCCACATGTTGGCGGTCTTCTCGAAGAATCCCTTGGGGTGGTACTCCAGCACCACGAGGATGCGGGTGTAACCCGGTACGAGTTCGTGGAAGGTGACCGCGCCGTCGATGTATCCCTTGTGGCCTTTGGAGCGCCAGATGATCCGCTCGAACGGCACCTGCTCGAGAATCGTCGATTCCCAGGTGCGCCGAGACCAGAACACCTTGCCGGTCCAGCTGAGTTTTTCGTCGGCCACCTGCTCGACTTGCTCGAGCTTCTTGGTGTACTTCGGGAAATCCGCGAACTGGGTCCACTGGTCGTAGGCCAGGTGGATCGGGACGCCGACGTCGATGTGCTCGACGATGTTCGTCAGCTTGATCTTCTTGCTGCCGCCCTTGCCCTTGCCACCGGTGAGCGATTCCTTCACGTTCTCGAACTGCTCGCGCAGTGAGTGACCGAGCTTGGTTTTGCCCATGCTCATGGCCGTGCTCAACGGCGAAGAGCCACCGGCGAGCTTCTGCACGCCGGTCAGCGCCGCCAGCAGGTTCCCCCCGCCGCCGCCCTCGGCGTACTCGTTCAATCGGCCCGCGGTCTTCGACACCTGGTTCGTGAGTCCGGTCACCGCGCGTTCGGTCAGCGCTCCGGTGAGGTTCTGCAACGACTGCTGCAAAATGCCGGTCGGCGTGGGCGGCGGCGCGTTCTTCTTGGCGGAAGATCCGGCCTTCTTGGCGGAGGCTCCCGCCTTCTTCGCGGATGATCCCGCCCCGGTCGCGGCTTTGGCAGCCCGGCCCGCCGTATCGGCGGCTACCTTGCCGACTCCTTCCGTCGCGTCACGCAAAATCTTCGCCATCGCCGGTCACCTCCTCGTGCGGCGCACGGGGGCCTGGCCGGCCTCGGCGCGAGTACGGCGGCGGCCGGAAGTCCCGGACGGCTTACGATCCGCGGAGTCGGACGAACGGTCGGCGGTCCGCGAGCTCGCTCCGCGCTTGGCGGTGGTGCTCGACCGGCGAGTGCGCGTCCGCGCGGCAGGCCGCTCGGTGTCGTCCTCTTCCTCGCCCCGCTCGGAATCGTCCTCGTCCTCGGGCTCTTGTTCTTCCTCTTCGTGCTCGTCCTCGGGCGTTCGATCTTCGTCCTCGTCCTCGTCCTGGTCCTCGTACTCGTCCTCGGGCTCTTGCTCCTGGTCCTCGTACTCGTCCTCGGGCTCTTGCTCCTGGTCCTCGTACTCGCCCTCTTGCTCTTCGTCCTCGTACTCGTCCTCAGGCTGTTGCTCTTGCTCTTCGTCCTCCTCATCCGCCTCCTGTGAGCCGCGTTGTTCTTCGCCCGCCAGGAGCGTCGTCCCCTGCTGTAACCGGTTGCTGAGCGCGTCCATGCGGTTGCTCGCCGCGGTGACCGCGGCCGAACGCACCGCGCCGAGCAACTCGTCGCGCACGGTGTCGGTGATCTTGGTCAGCTCCGGCGTCGATTTGAGCAGCTCCGTGCCGCGCTCGAGCAGTTCGGCGGGTGTTCCCGCGGATCGTCTCGCCATCGCGGCTCCCGCCAGCGTCATCGCGAAGCGCATTTTCTTCGTGCGGCCGAGCAGGTACCCGAGGCCCACCCCTAACGCGATTCTTGCTCCACCTTTCATTGCTCACTCCTTGCTCGTCTCCGCCGCCACGGCTTTGCTGAGCCGGGGCGGCGAGACTTTGACGTCCCCAGAAGTGGGATAGACCACATGGCAGCGGCCAAACTTCAGCGTATGCCTGGTTACCCGATGGGTCGATGGGTTCTGCCTGCGGAAAGCTGGGAACTCGCAGGCTGGCGAACCTGTTTCAGCGATCACTCGGCGGTAGAGGTCGAAAAAAAATTTCGAGAAGCTTCGCGAACTGTGTCGAAGGCGAGCGAGCGGCTCCGACCAGTGGGTGACAGCAAGTCACGCCACAACACAGGAGCACATCATGTCCGTCAACACGTTCCTCTGGTTCTACAACGCCGCCGAGGAAGCCGCCGCCCTGTACGCCGCGGTGATCCCGAACTCGCGCGTGGCCGAGGTCTCCCGCAACTCCGACGGCTCGGCGTTCATCGTCTCGCTGGACCTGGACGGTCAGGCGGTCACGCTGATGAACGGCGGACCGGACCACCCGCACACCGATGCCGCATCGCTGCAAGTGGTCGTGGACACCCAGGACGAGGTCAACCGCCTGTGGGACGCGCTCACCACGGACGGCGGCGAGCCCGGCCCGTGCGGCTGGCTGAAGGACCGCTACGGCCTGTCCTGGCAGGTGGTGCCCTCGGCGCTGCCGAAATTGATGAGCGGTGACGATCCCGCGAAGACCATCGCCGTCGGCACCGCCTTGCGGTCGATGTCCAAGCTCGATGTCGAGGCTCTCCAGAACGCCTACGACAACGCCTGATCAGGCGCCGGGAACGCCGAAGACCCCGCCGGGACGCCGTTGTCCGGGCGGGGTCTCGCGCGACGGCGTCGTCAGCGCCAGCGTTCGGGGGTCACGGGCGCGTCCCACGCGCGGGCGTAGCGGCGCTTGTCGGGGGCGTCGTATTCCTTGCTGCGGTAGACCACGTACGGCCGCACCAGGTAGCCGACCGGCGCACTGAACATGTGCACGAGCCGGGTGTAGGGCCACAGCCCGATCAGGGCGAGCACGACCAGCCCGTGCAATTGGAAGGTCCACGGGGTGTCCACCATGAGCTCGGGTTGCGGGGTGAGCGTGAACAGGCTGCGGAACCAGGGCGAGACAGTCTCGCGATAGTTGTAGGTGCCCCACAGCAGGTTGCTGCCCCAGGTGTTGAGCAGGCCGGTGACCAGCGCGGCGGTCAGCAGCCCGTACATCAGCTTGTCGTTGCCCGTGGTCGCCTTGCGGACGGCGGGAACGGTGAATCGCCGGTAGAGCAGGATGCCGACACCGGCCAGCACGGCCAGCCCGGCCAGCGACCCCGCCGCGACGGCGACCACGTGATACACGTGCTCGGAGATCCCGACCGCCGAGGTCCACGACTCCGGGATGAGCACGCCGAGCACGTGCCCGCCGAACACCCCGAGCATGCCGAAGTGGAACAGCGGACTGCCCAGCCGCAGCAGGCGGCTCTCGTAGATCTGCGAGGAACGGGTGGTCCAGCCGAACTGGTCGTTGCGGTAGCGCCACAGGTGCCCGAGCACGAAGGAGGTGAACGCGACGTACGGCAGGATCAGCCACAGCGCGACCGGCAGATGCGGGGATGCGTTCATCGTCGGCCTTCCGATCCGTCGAACAGGGAGGGGTCCATCGCGAAGGGCTCCAGCCCGACTTCCTCCTCGGGCGGGCCCTGGGCGGCGAGTTCGGCGATGCGCCTGCGGTCGGCGGTGGTGGGCGGCGGCAGCGTCGCCCCGATCGCCGCGAGCACTCCCGCGTAGGGGGAGTTGTTGTCCGACAGCGAAAGTCGCAGCAGCTCCAGCACCGGAACGTGCTCGCCGAGCAGCCGTTCGCCGCCGATCGGGTCGACGGTGGCGGCGAACTCCAGCAGCACCGGCAGATGGTCGGGCAGTTCCTCGTCCCCGAGTTCGACACCCGCGTGCCGGTAGGCGTGCTTGAAACGCAGCAACGCCATTCCGCGCTTGCGCGTGTCGCCGTAGGCGTAGAAGGTCAGGTGCAGGCTGGCGCGGCGGCGCATGTCGAAGGTCGCGACGTAGGCGGCCGCGAGTTCCAGCGGCGGGGTGGTCCGCAGGTAGTCGAGGCATCCGCTCAGGTGTGTGCGCACCTCGTCGGGTAGATCGGCTGCGGCGCTGGTCAATTGGTCGATCATGGCCAGTGTTTGCTCGGTGGGGTAGTCCAGCAGCAATGCGGCGATTCGCCACACCAGCTGGCGGTCGCGCTGGGCGAGTTCGACCACCGCTTCCGGGCGGCGGCGCAACTTCAGCAGGCTCATCGCCCCGCTCCGCTCGGCGCGGAGGCCGGATCACCCGCGACGCTGCCCGAGCCGTCGCCGTTGCCCGCGCCGTGCCCGTTGCCTGCGAGCCCGTCGCCTGCGCCGTTCGCGTGGCCGTTACCCGAGTGCCCGTTGCTCGTGCCGTCGGCGTGCCCGTTGCCGTTCGCGGCGCCATTGCTCGGCACCAGGCCCTCGGTGCTCTTGCCATCCCAGTTCAGCAGGTTGATCCGGGACGACTTCTGCTCCGGCGCGGCGTCGTTGGCGTCGGTGAGATGGAACTTCTCCACCATCTGATCGAACGCCGTCATGCCCGGACCGCCGTCGGTGTCCAGGCTGCACCCGGTGGCGAGCGAATCCAGTTCGTGCGCACGGGCTCCCGCGCCGCTCGGGATGACATAGCGGTGCTCGTACTTGGCGATGGCCAGCAGCCGGTACATCGCCTCGATCTCCTCGGGCTCCAGCCGCACCGACGGCGCGATCGAGGGATCGGGCTCCTCACCGAGGTTCACCGACCGCATGAACGAGCGCATCGCCGCGAGGCGCTGCAACGAAGCGCGCACCGGCCCGACCTCGCCCGCGGTGAACAGCTCGGCCAGGTACTCCACCGGAATGCGCAGCGCGTCGATCGCGCCGAACAGGTTGGACACGTTCTCGCCGTCGTGGCCGGTCTCGCTGAGCACGTCGACCACGGGCGACAGCGGCGGCACGTACCAGACCATCGGCATGGTGCGGTACTCCGGATGCAGCGGCAGCGCGATCTGATAGTCCACGATCAGCTTGTAGACCGGCGAATCCTGGGCGGCCTGAATCCATTCCGGCGAGATCCCGGCCCGCTCCGCCTCCGCGATCACCCGCGGGTCATGGGGATTGAGGAACACCCCGAGCTGCGACGGGTAGAGATCCTTGTCGTCGGTGACCGACGCGGCTTCGAGCACCGCGTCGGCGTCGTAGAGCATGACGCCGATGTAGCGCAGCCGCCCGACGCAGGTCTCCGAGCACACCGTCGGAATACCGACCTCCACGCGCGGGTAGCAGAAGGTGCACTTCTCCGCCTTGCCCGTCTTGTGGTTGAAGTAGATCTTCTTGTACGGGCAGCCCGACACGCACTGCCGCCAGCCGCGGCACTTGTCCTGATCCACCAGCACGATGCCGTCCTCCGCGCGCTTGTAGATCGCGCCGGAGGGGCAGGAGGCCGCGCAGGAGGGGTTCAGGCAGTGCTCGCAGATGCGCGGCAGGTAGAACATGAAGGTCTCTTCGAACTCCAGTTTCACCTGCTCCGACAGCTTCGCCAGCAGCGGGTCCTTGCCGACCTGCTCGGGGCCGGAGCCGAGGTCGTCGTCCCAGTTGGCGCCCCAGGTGACCTGCGTGTCCTGGCCGGTGATCAGTGATTTGGGCCGCGCGACCGGCGTCGTGTCGACCGGCGGGGAGGACAGCAGGTTGTCGTAGTCGTAGCTCCACGGCTCGTAGTAGTCCTCGACCGTGGGCAGATCCGGGTTGGCGAAGATGTTCAGCAGCCGCTTCAGCCGGGAGCCGGACTTCAGGGTGAGCTTGCCGCGCTTGTTCAGCGTCCAGCCGCCCTTCCACTTCTCCTGATCCTGGTACTGCCTCGGATAGCCTTGCCCGGGGCGGGTTTCCACGTTGTTGAACCAGACGTACTCGGTGCCGCCGCGGTTGGTCCACGCCTGCTTGCAGGTGACCGAGCAGGTGTGGCAGCCGATGCATTTGTCCAGGTTCATCACCATGGCCAGCTGTGCCATGACGCGCATGTCAGTACCGCTTTCTCGCGTCGGTGGATGGTGCCCGCGTGCCGCGCTCGCCCATGTCAGTACTCCACTTCCTGCGAGCGCCTGCGAATCGTGGTCACCTCGTCGCGTTGATTTCCGGTGGGGCCGTGGTAGTTCAGCGCGAAGGACTGCTGCGCGTAGCCGCCGATGAGATGCGAGGGCTTGATCATGATGCGGGTGAGCGCGTTGTGGATGCCGCCGCGCTTGCCCCGGCCCTTGGTGTCCTCGCCGATGCCCTCGATACGCGGCACGTCCACCGCGCGGTCCTGGGCGTGGTACATGAACACCGTGCCCTCCGGCATCCGGTGGCTGACGATGGCGCGAGCCACCACGATGCCGTTGCGGTTGATCGCCTCGATCCAGTCGTTGTCGGCCACGCCGATCTTCGCCGCGTCGCGATCGGACATCCAAATCGTCTGACCGCCGCGCGAGAGCGTGAGCATGTGCAGGTTGTCCTGGTAGGCGGAGTGGATCGACCATTTCGAGTGCGGCGTCAGGTAACGCACCGTGACGCCCCGCTCGCCGACCTCGCCGATCGAGGGCTCGCGGAACAGCGCGGTCATGTCCAGCGGCGGACGGAAGATCGGCAGCTGCTCGCCGAGCTCGATCATCCAGTCGTGATCGAGGTAGAAGTGCTGCCGCCCGGTGAGCGTGTGCCAGGGCTTGAGCCGCTCGGTGTTGATGGTGAACGGCGAGTACCGGCGTCCGCCGGTCTCGCTGCCCGACCACTCCGGCGAGGTGATCACCGGCACCGGGCGCGCCTGGGTGTCGGCGAAGGTGATCCGCTTGCCCTCGTGCTCGGCGGCCAGGTCGGCCAGTTTCGTTCCGGTGCGGCGTTCCAGCGCGTGGAAGCCCTCCACCGCGAGCCTGCCGTTGGTGGTGCCCGACAGCGCGAGGATCGCCTCGGCCGCGTGCGTGTCCTTGGCCAGCGACGGGCGGCCCTGCGCGACACCGGACACGACCGTGCCGTTCACCCCGGCCAGGTACTCCACCTCCTGGTCGGGATAGGTGGTGACGCCCTTGGTGGTGACGCCGAGCGTGTCGACCAGCGGCCCGAGCGCGGCCATCTTCTCCGCGATCTTCGGGTAATCGCGTTCGACCACGACCAGCTTCGGCATGGTCTTGCCCGGAATCGGCTCGCACTCACCGGCTTTCCAGTCCAGCACGCGGCCGCCCGCCTGCGCCGTCGCGTCCGGCGAGTCGTGCTGCAACGGAACGGCGACGATGTCCTTGCGCTTGCCCAAGTGCTTCTCGGCCATCCAGGAGAAGCCGCGCGCGATCCGGTGGAAGGCGTCGAAGTCGGTCTTGGCCTCCCAGGGCGGCGAGATGGCCGGGGAGAACGCGTGCACGAACGGGTGCATGTCGGTGGAGGACAGGTCGTGCTTCTCGTACCAGGTGGCGGCGGGCAGCACGATGTCGGAGAACAGCGTGGTGCTGGTCATCCGGAAGTCCAGCGACAGCAGCAGGTCCAGCTTGCCGGTGGCGGCGGTCTCCCGCCAGTTCAGCTCCTGCGGCCGCACGCCGGTGGCTTCGGCGCCCTGCAGGTTGGAGTCGGCGCCGAGCAGGTGGCGCTGGAAGTACTCGTTGCCCTTGCCGGAGGAACCGAGCAGGTTCGCCCGCCACACGGTCAGGCAGCGTGGGAAGTTCTCCGGCGCGTCCGGGTCCTCGCAGGCGAATTTCAGGTCGCCGGACTTCAACCCGTCCACCACGTGCTCCGGCGCGGTCTTGCCCGCGGCCTCGGCCTCGTCGACCAGGTCGAGCGGGTTGCGGTCGAAGGTGGGGTAGCTCGGCATCCAGCCCAGCCGGCTGGCCAGCGCGATGTTGTCGGCGGCCGTGCGCCCGGCGAACTTGCCCGTGCCGAGCGGAGAGGCGAACGACTCGGCGGTGAACGGGTCGTAGCGCCACTGGTCGTTGGTCAGGTACCAGAACACGGTGCCCTGCATCTGCCGCGGCGGGCGCTGCCAGTCCAGGCCGAAGGCCAGGGTGGACCAGCCGGTGACCGGGCGGCACTTCTCCTGCCCGACGTAATGCGCCCAGCCGCCGCCGTTCACGCCTTGGCAGCCGGTCAGCAGGGTAAGGGTGAAGAACGCGCGGTAGATCTGATCGGAGTGGAACCAATGGTTGGTGCCCGCGCCCATCAGGATCATCGAGCGGCCGCCGGACCGGTCGGCGTTGTCGGCGAACTCCCGCGCGATGCGCTGGGCCTGCACGGCGGGCACGCCGGTGATGGCTTCCTGCCAGGCCGGGGTGTAGGGCTCGGTCGCGTCGTCGTAGCCGCTCGGCCACGTGCCGGGCAGTCCGTCGCGGCCGACGCCGTACTGGGCGAGCAGCAGATCGAAGACCGTGGTGACACGTTTGCCCGCGACGGTCGTGGTCGGCACGCCGCGCACGAGCACGCCGGGAACGTCGCTGTCGAAGCGGGGAATCTGTACAGCCGCAGCATCGTCGGTGCGGCCGTACAGACTCAGAAGGGGATCGACGTCCCCGAGATCGAGGTTCCAGCGGCCGGTTCCCGCTTCGCCGAACCGATGACCGAGCGACCCGTTCGGCACCACCGGCTGCGCCTGCGCGTCCAGCAGCACCGTCTGGAACTCGACGCCCTCGCCGGTGCGGCCCAGGTCGGCGGCGGTGAGGAACTTGCCGGGCAGGTAGGCCCCGTCGCGCTCGTCCAGCGTGATCAGGTACGGCAGATCGGTGTAGCGCTTGATGTAGTCGAGGAATCGCGGCGTCGACTTCTCGACGAAGAACTCCTTCAGCACCACGTGGCCCATCGCCATGGCCAGCGCGGCATCGGTGCCGGGACGCGCGGGCACCCACTCGTCGGCGAACTTGGTGTTGTCGGCGTAGTCGGGGGAGACCACGACCACCTTCTGGCCCCGGTAGCGGGCCTCGGTCATGTAGTGCGCGTCCGGCGTCCGGGTGACCGGCACGTTCGAGCCCCACATGATGAGATAGCCCGCGTCGAACCAGTCCGCGGACTCCGGCACGTCGGTCTGGTCGCCGAACACCTGCGGCGATGCCACCGGCAAGTCGGCGTACCAGTCGTAGAACGACAGCATGGAGCCGCCGAGCAGCGAGATGAAGCGGGCGCCGACGGCGTGGCTGACCATCGACATGGCGGGGATCGGCGAGAACCCAGCCACCCGGTCCGGGCCGTACTGCTTGATCGTGTAAACGTGTGCGGCAGCGGCGATTTCGGCCGCCTCCCACCACTCGGCGCGGACGAATCCGCCCTTGCCCCTCGCGGCCTTGTAGCTGCGCGCCTTCTCGGGGTCTTCGACGATCTCGCCCCAGGCCAGCACCGGATCCTTGAGCCGGGACTTGGCTTCCCGGTACAGCTCCAGCAACGTGCCGCGCACGTACGGGTAGCGCACCCGGGCGGGCGAATAGGTGTACCAGGAGAACGACGCGCCGCGCGGGCAGCCGCGCGGCTCGTACTCCGGCTTGTCCGAGCCCACGGAGGGGTAGTCGGTCTGCTGTGACTCCCAGGTGATCACACCGTCTTTGACGTAGATCTTCCACGAACAGGACCCGGTGCAGTTCACGCCGTGCGTGGAGCGCACCACCTTGTCGTGCGACCAGCGATCCCGGTAGAACTCGTCGGCGCTGCGACCGCCGACCTTGTGCAGCGTCCGCTGATCGGACGATATCTCGCCCCGGTGGAAATATTTCCCCAGCCGCAGGAGCGCGTCCCCGGCGTCGGTGGCCGGGGCGGAGGGTGTATGACCCTGGGTACGCGAATTAACCACGACGTCCCCTTCGAGCTGTGCGATCGGGTTGATGTTCCGACTGTAAAGAGGCGCGCACGGCTGACCAAACGTCTTTCTCACAGCCCATTCGGAAGGGTGGTGAGTTGTGAGACCGGCGCAACCTCACGGTCACGGTAGCGCGGTGCTATCGGGCGGCATCCGCTGGGCCGACCAGGGGCAAACGGCTCTGAACTGGACAAAATCGGATCCGAGGAGTCCGCCCGCACGCATGTCGGTGATGCTTTGGAAACGGCGGGTTCTCCAGTGCTTTACATTTGTTAACACATTGGATCGATCTTCAGTGGGGCATTTTTCCAGTGTTCCGGCGAGTTTCGCTCGCGGCTCGGTGGCAACGTATTGTAAGCGTAATCACAATTCGCTGTGAATTCGCTCGACGTCGATCAATTGCACTGTGCTCCAGGCTCCGCCCGATCCGCCGTCGCCTCGATCGGGTCCGGGTGGCGTCGCCAGTCTGGCTACCACCCGCCGGGTGACACTGTCGCTCATGACAACCGGCGGTGGACGACGGATCGGCCGTGCGGTGGTGGAACGGCTGCCGACTCGCGGTAACGCCGTCCTCTCGCAACACGGCCCCACGGTGGACGGAAACGACATCGGCATATGGACCGACGCGCGGCTCGGTCGATCCGGCCGAAAGTGGTCGCGGTTCCGAGGAGGTTATCTGCGCGATCAGACCTGGTCGGCGGGGTTGATGTCGGCGAACGTGTCGGCCCAGTGGTGTGGCGGCCGAGGTGGATTGGGTTCGCCGGGTCGGGCCAGCCCGACCACTCGCCACCCAGCGGCGACGGCGGCGTCGAGTTCGTCCGGGTGATCGGACAGGAACAGGATGCGCTCGGCGGGTGCGCCGATGGCGCCCGCGATCTTGTCGTAGGAGGACGCCTCGCGTTTTCCGCCCGCCGTCGACAGATCGAAGTAGCCGCTGATCAGGCCGGACAGACTGCCTCCATGCGCGAAGGCGAACCAATCCTGCTGATTGCGAATCGATCCCGAGGAGTAGACGTACAGCGCGAGACCCGCGGCGTGCCACGCGGCCAGGGCCGGTGGCACGTCGGGGAAGAACTCGCCGTGCAGTGCGCCGCTGCGGAAACCCTCCGCGCAGATCAGACCCTGCGCGGTCTTCAAAGGCTCGGCCTTCACGTCGGTGTCGAGCCACCCGCGCAGGATCGCGGCGACTTCGGCCGGGTCCGCGTCCGGCCGCCCGGCCAGCTGCCTGGTCGCGGCCAGCACGGGCGCCGCGGCCGCGGAGCTGTTCTCGGCCAGCCACTCCGGAAGCCGTTCGCGGGTGTAGCCGTACAGGTCTTCGCGAACCGCGGCGGTGGGACTGGTGGTGCCCTCGATGTCGACGACGACGGCGTCGATCACGGCGCGGTGAGCAGCTCGTCGAGGGTGGGGAAGCCCGCGCTGATCTTGTCGCCGGTGAAGTCGCCGACCCAGCCGTCCTCCTCCTCGAAGAAGCGGATGGCGATGAAGTCGGGGCGTTCGCCCATGTCGAACCAGTGCAGCGTGCCCGCCGGAACCGAGAGCAGATCGCCGCCCTCGCAGACCACCGCGAGAACTTCCTCGCCCAGGTGCAGGTAGAAGCAACCGCGCCCGGCGGCGAAGAAGCGCACCTCGTCTTCGGCGTGGCGGTGCTCGTCGAGGAACTTCCCTCGGGCGCCCTTGGCGATCTCCGGCCACTGCGGGTCGGCGTCGTCGGGGTGGATGCGGGCGATGTCGATGTGCTTGTAGCGCCCGGTCTCGTTCAGTTCGGCGACGTTCGTCTCGTAGTGCGCGAGCAACTCCTCCGACGGCACCGACGCGGCGTTCTCCACCACCGGCCAGCGGCCGAACGTGATGCCGTGCCTGGCGAGTTCGGTGCCGATCATCTCGTCGTCGCTGGTGCGTACGCGCACGTCGGCCGCGTTGTCGGCGGCCATCACCTGCAGCAGGGTCATGTCAGTCCAATCTCGAGAAAATCGTCGCGCGGGCCGAACGCCGCCGGACTACCGGTGCGGCACACCAGCTCACACAATGCTTCCAGGCATTCGGCGCGATCGCGCGCCTGGGCGAGATCATCGCCCCACGCTGTGATCCCGTGCCCGGCGATGATCAGGACCGGAAGCGCGTCGGGGTGGTCGAGGAGATAGCGCTCGATGTCGGCCCCGATGCGCGGCACCTCGGGCCAGTTCGGGAAGACCGGGATGTCCGCGACGGCCGGATCGCCGCCACCGAGTCCCTTGATCAACTCGTAGTCGGTGATCCGCAGCGTGCCGAGCATTCCCGGCGTCGCCGAGCGGGTGGCCAGTGCCGTGGCGAACGGCGGATGGATGTGCACGACCGCTTGCGCCGGACGGGCCCGGTAGACGGCGGTGTGGATCGTCGTCTCCGCGGAGGGTTTGCGCCCCTGATCGGTCACGGGCGCGGAGTCCGCGACGCGCACGGTGACCATGTCGCGCTCGGTGAGCTCCCCTTTGGACAGCCCGCTCCCGGTGACCACGGCGGTCGCGCCGGTGCGCACGGAGATATTGCCCGCCGTACCCGGCATCCAGCCGCGCCGGTACAGCTCGCGGGCGAGGTCCGCGATTTCCGCGCCGGGCGACCGATCGGACCGGTGCACCACACCCTCTTCGGTGACCACCGCGGTCACCAAATCGGCGGGCGTGACGTCGAAGGCCGGGTTGAAGACCTCGGTGTGCGCGGGAGCCGTTGCCACACCGCCGAATCCGGTCACCTCGGCCGCCGCGCGTTCCTCCACGACGATCTCCCGGCCGGTGGCCATCGAGAGGTCGCGGGTCGACTCCGGGGCCACCACGACGAACGGGATGCCGTGGTGGCGGGCGGCGAGCGCGAGACCGTAGGTGCCGATCTTGTTGGCGACGTCGCCGTTGGCGGTGACCCGGTCGGCGCCGACCAGCACGCAGTCGACCTGTCCGGTCGCCATCGCCCAGGCGGCGGCGGAATCGATGGTCAGCCGGTGCGGGATGCCCGCCTCGGCCAGTTCCCACGTGGTCAGGCGGGCGCCTTGCAGCAGCGGGCGGGTCTCGTCCACCAGCACCTGCTCGATCGCGCCGCGCTCGGACAGCACCCGCAGCGTGCCGATGGCGGTGCCGAACGCGCTGGTCGCGAGTCGTCCGGTGTTGCAATGGGTGAGCACGCGCAGCGGCCGGTCCGGACACAGGCGCTGCACCAGGTCGGCGGCGTTGGTGGCGGCGGCCCGGTTGACCCGGCCGTCTTCGGCCAGCATGTCGAGGGTCTCGGCGAGGACCGCGTCGGCGCCCCTGCCCACCTTCGCCCGGACCCGCCGCACCGCCCAGGCCAGATTGACCGCCGTCGGCCGGGCCGCCGCGATCCGGTCCGCTTCGGCCTGCGCCGCGGTCTCGTCCACCACGCCGCCTACGGTGTGCGCGGCGGTGGCGATGACGACGCCGAACGCGCCCGCGATGCCGATGGCGGGCGCGCCGCGAACGGCCAGCGTCTCGATCGCGTCGATGACCTGGTCGACGGTGCTCAGCCGCAGCTCACGCACCTCGTGCGGCAGTCCGCGCTGGTCGATGGTGACGAGCGTGCCGTCGTCCCAGACCAGTGAGCTGTCGTCCATCAGGCGCATCCTTCGCGTCGAACCGGGTCGTGCCTGGTCAACGGTATCGGACGCCGGACGGCGAGCCGAAATCGCGTCAGGCCGCCCCGGCGCGCAGTTTGGCGGCGCGTTCGCGCGGGTCGTAGTCGGGGCCGACGCCCTCGATGAGCAGCAGGTCGCCGTCGATGTGATCGGCGCGCAGCGGCAGGATCTCCTGATAAGCGGGCGAGTGATACCACTCCCGCGCCTCGGTCATCCCGGGGAACTCGATCAGCACCATGCTGCCGGGCCAGTCGCCTTCCACGACCTCGGCAGGGGAGCCGTGGATGACGAAGCGGCCGCCGAACGGGTCCAAGGTGGCCTGGATGCGCTCCAGGTATTCGAGGATGTCGGGATGCGGCCTGCGACTGCGGAGATGGGCGAAGCCATAGGCGGACATGGCGTGTGGTTCCTTCGTTCGACGACGCCGGAGATGGCGTCGAACCGACGGTAGGTCCGCCTCGCGCGGGGTGGCAATTACCTCCGGGGTAAGCACGAGGGCCCCGAAACGACCGCGGCCGCCGGTCCCGGGAGGAGGTGGGGCCGGCGGCGCGGGTGGCGCAGATCAGCTAGCGGCGGCGCTCCTGCTCGCCGCGCCGGTCGGGCATCTCGGACCGGTTGCCCCGACGGCCTTCCATGTCAGCGCCCTCGCGGATGTCCTGCTCTTGGCGCTGTTGCTGCTGCTGCCTCGGCATCTGCTTCGGCATTTTCTTAGGCGTTTTCTTCGACTTTTCAGTCATCTCCACTCGGTCCTTTCCGGGGGATTGATATTCGCCTAACGAACACACGATAGCGAGCGGGAATGGCCTGTGGAAGAGGAAATGAAAAATATGGCTCCGAGCGGCTCGGTTGTTGTGTTCGCGCTGGTAAGAGCGCTTTTGAACCCTGTATTCAGTAATGAATCCAGTTCAGTTCGACTTTTTCTTCCGACCAGGTCGAGGCGGGTTGGGCCGGATGAAAACGGCGGTCAGGCGTTCGTTTTATTTGCCTCGTGGATCGCTTCGCCGACGTATATCGCGTTCGACTCCGCTGCCGCGAAGGAGTGCGCGTGCGGGTTCCCGTGGCAACGAAACCCGCTGCACCGCAGCGACTTCGGATCGACGTCGGCCGAGCATCGGCGCACCCCCGTATTCCGCGCCCACTCGAACTCGCTGAAGCCAAGGCCCGCAACCAGTTTCGTTCGGTCCACGACGCACCCGCGGGCCGAAGGGTTCAGCGCAGCGGCAGGAATTCGACGATCGCGCCGTCCCCGGCATCGAGCGGGACGACCACCAGGCCGTCGCGGTCGATCAGGCCGCCCAGATGTGCCGTCCGGACAACCGGGTCGCCGATCCATCCGCCTTCCTCGGCGGCGCGAGCCGGAACGATGCGCGTCACCTGTCCGGCGATCTCGGCGGCGTTGTGCAGCGGTCCGCGCAGCGGGCGGGCGGGGAGCGCGCCGGTGCGGCCCTCGACGATCGCGGGTGCCAGCGCCATGAGCGTCGCGACGGCGGCGAACGGGTTGCCCGGCAGGCCGAGCACCGTGGTGCCGGAGGTGAGCCGGGCGACGACGGTGGAACCGCCCGGCCGCAGCCGCAGCCGCGGCACCACGATCTGGGCTCCGGCGCGGGTCAGGGCGGCACGGAGCTGATCGGCCGCCCCGCCGCCCGTCGCGCCGACGATCACCAGCAGGTCGCGATCCGGCGCGACGGTCAGGACCTCGTCGAATCCGTGCGGAGTGTCGCGCAGGTGCACCCGATCGGTGGTGCGAATGCCATACCTGGCCAGCAGTTCCGGCAGGACCGGGCCGATCGAATCGCGGGTCTGCCCCGCCTGCAGTGGACCTTCGCTGCGGATCTCGTCACCGGTCATGACGACGTGCGCGCGGACCGGGCCGCGCACCGGCGCGGCGGTGACCTCGACGCTCGCGGCCGCGGAGACCAGCGCCGCGGTGACCGGTGCACCCTCCGGCGCGACCGGATCACCGGCCGCCCGGTCCTCGCCGCGGCGGCGGATGTCGTCGCGCAGCGGGGTGTCCGGCAGGCGGTACAGCGTTTCGTCGGCGACGTGCGCGAACTCGTCGCGCAGCACGCCCGTGGTGCCATCGGGGACGTGCGCGCCCGTGGCGATGCGCACCGCCTCGCCCGGCAGCAGCCCCACCGGACGCCGTCCGCCCGCGAAGCCGACGTCGCGGCGCAGGCGCCACGGCCCGTCGCCCGCCACGGCGTAACCGTCCATCGCCGAGACGTCGAAGCGAGGCAGCGGCCCGGCGGCCGTCAATGGGCCCGCGAGCGCGGCCCCGATCACCGATGACAGGTCGGCTTCGTACGCGGTAAGCCGGGAAAGTTCGGTACGCAGCAGGTTTCGCGCCTCGCCGAGCTCGAGCGGTGGTTGCTGGCGTGGCGCGTCCACCGCCGCTCTGGCCTGTCGCACCTCCTCTTCGGTGTCGCAGTCGCCGACGCCGGAGAGCGGGATGATCCCGGCGGCTGCGGGCACCAGCGCCTTCATCGGCTGATTGATCAGCGCGTCGAGCTCGTCCAGCGCGGCCGCAAGCGCGGAACGCCGCCACACCCCGATCAGGTATTGCGGCCGACCCGACTCGTCGGCCGCGAACACCGCGTCCGCTCCCGATTCGGTGGCGTGCCGGATGAGTTCGGCGATCGCCGACGGGGACAGGAACGGAAGGTCGGCGGCAAGGACCACGACCAGCGGGGCGGCGGAGCCGAGGGCCCGCAGCCCCGTGTCGATCGCCGCCACCGGACCCGATCCGGGCGGCACCTCGCGAACCTGCGTGATCTCCGGCGCCAACTCGGGACGGTGCGGTCCGACCACCACCGTCCGCGCGCACGAGGCGACGGCGGCGAGCGCCACTTCGAGCATGGAACGGCCGCCGATGACGATGGCCGGTTTGTCCACGCCGCCCATCCGGCTGGCCCGGCCGCCCGCGAGCACGATCGCGTCGGCGGCCGTCACACGCCACGACCCGGAGTCAGGTACACCATGGCGGCCATGCTAATTCGTCACCATGGGGAAGCCGGGGAGCGGACGGCGTCGATCAGGCGTTCGACCAGAAGCGGGCCGGTGGCAGCAGCCGGAACTCGTTGAGTTCCGGGTCGGCGAGCACGAGGTCGGTTTCCCGGTCGGGGGCCGGGGCGCCACGGTCGATGGAGGTGGCGCCCGCCGCGTGCAGCCGGGCCACCTCGGCGGCCCGGTCGTCGGCCGGGAACGACGTGAGATCCAGGCGCATTCTGGTCCGGCCCGACCCCGCGTCGGGCGTGCGCACGAACTCCAGCCAGGAGCCGAGTCCGGTCGGTGCGCGTAATCCGGCCAGCCGCTCGCCGCGCCGCATGGACGGCCAGCCGGTGGCGGCCGACCAGAATTCGGCCAGGCGTTGCGGATCGCGCGTGTCGACCACGACCGCCGCGACGGCCCCGGTGTCCACGTACTCCTCCCTCGGTTCGAGCACGCAGAACTCGTTGCCCTCCGGATCGGCGAGCACCGCCCACGGCACCGCGCCCTGCCCGATGTTGATCGAGCGCGCGCCCAAGGCCAGCGCCCGGTCCACCTGGGTGCGCTGGTGGTCCAGCGAGCGGGTGGCCAGATCGAGGTGCAGGCGATTCTTGCCGACCTTGGCCCGCATCGCGGGCAGGAAGGTGAGCGCCAAGTCGCCGCCGTCGGCGTCGGGAGCCGCCACGTTCACCTCGTCGGGGCGGTCGAGGGTGACACTCCAGCCCAGCAGTTCGGCCCAGAAATCCGCGACCGAACGCGGCCGGTCGGCGTCGAACACGACACATGCCAGGCGGGTGGGCATGGATCAACGGTACTGGCCGCCATTCCGGCACGGAGGAATTTCGGAAAGCGGCGCTCAGTCGCCGGGGAGATCGGGCAGCGGGAAGCGTGCGGCGCGCAGGTCGACGCGTCCGTCCCGGATCGGCACGCCCTCTTCGGCCAGCAGGCGCAGCTGGCGATGAGCCAGATGGGCGGCGGGACGGCCGCTCGCGCCGAGCACCCGATGCCAGGGCAGATCGGCCGAGTCGGTGCGCATGATCCAGCCCACTGTGCGCGGCGTCGACAAACCGGCGGCCGCCGCGATGTCGCCGTAGGTGACCACCCGGCCGGCCGGAACCGCCGCCACCAGCGCGCGCACCTGCTCGATCTGGGCGTCGGTGATCGGCATCGGCTCAGAGCACCGAGCGCACAAGTTCGCCGGTCTGGGCCGGATACGCCTGGGCGACCATGTGATCGCAGTTCCATTCGAGCACGGTCAGGCCCGCGCCCATGTGCTCGGTGAGCGCCGCGCGGAATTCCGGCGTGACGAACGGCGGGTGCACCTTCATCGCCTGCACCAGCACGGTCGGCAGGTCGGCGGGCGGAAGCACCCAGTGGCGGGCCAGCTGGCCCCAGTAGGAGTTGATCGCTGGCAGGCTCATCCGCCAGCCGAAGCGCCCGTCGGCGGTGGGCATCAAGTGTTCGTCGAGTTCGGCTTCCAGCAATCGCGGCTCCACATCGCCCCAGCCGGTGTCGAGTTTGTCCTGGCGCGCGTGGTCGACGCTGTCGTAGTCGGCCGAGACCAGGGTGGACAGCGCGATCTCGTTGAGCCATTCCGGCTCCAGCGCGATCGCCGGATCGAGCAGCACCAGTTTGCGCACCAGTTCGGGATGCCGATGGGCCAGGTGCAGCGCGCACGCGCCGCCGAAGGAGTGCGCGACAACCACCACCGGGCCGTCCGCCTCGGCGGTGACCAACTCGACCAGGTCCTCGACGATGGTCTCGAAGTTCCACGGCGGCAGCGAGGTCGAGCGGCCGTGCCCGCGCAGATCCGGTGCGAGCACCCGTACGTCGGGCAGATGCCGGGTCGCCAGATCTTCCCAGCGTTTGCCGTGACCGGTCACACCGTGCAGGGCGAGCACCACCGGTCCCGTCGTCGGACCGAACCGGTGGACATTCAGAACAGACACCGGTCCATTCTGACCTGCGCCGTGATCGGCCGCAGCGCCGGTCGGGCGGAGGCGTGTACCGGCGTGTCGGTCGTGTCTGTTGCAATAGCCCGCGTGGTGCGATCGGATGGCGCGGTGCGACTGGTTCGCCGGAACGTGGTGGCGCCCCGGCCGCGAGACTGGGGCGCCGACGTCCGCGCGCTGCTGGACGCCGCGGCCGAGGCCGGTCCAGCGCGCCCGGGATGGCGGCCCTGGCAGGTGCTCGGCGGCCCGGGCACGGGTAAGACCGCCCTGCTGGTCGACCTCGCCGCCGGGCGCATCGCGGCCGGAGCCGACCCGGAATCGGTGCTGGTACTGACCCATTCGAAACAAGCCGCGGGCGCTGTACGAGACGCCATCACCACGCGGCTGAGCGGCCCGGGCCCCGGCGCGGAGGGCGGTGTGCCCGGCGCCACACGAGAACCCTTGGTGCGCACCCTGCACTCGTACGCCTTCTCTGTGCTGCGCAGGCACGCGATGGCGCACGGCAACCCGCCGCCGCGTCTGCTGACCGGAGCCGAACAGGACGCCGTGGTGCGCGAGATGCTGCGCGGCGATCTGGCGGACATGGCCGAGGGCGCGCACGGATTGTGGCCGGAGCGACTGCGGCCCGCCCTCGCGCTCGGCGGGTTCGCCGAACAGTTGCGCGATCTCATGCTCCGGGCCACCGAACGCGGCATCGGGCCGGAGGACCTGGTGCGCCTCGGCCGCGAGCACGCCAAGCCCGAATGGGTGGCGGCGGGCAGGTTCGCCCTCCGCTACGAGCAGACGATGCTGCTGCGCTGGTCGGTGGGCGTCGATGCGCCGGAGGCGACCGCGCCCGCGCTGGACGCCGCCGAACTCGTCGGCGCGGCGCTGGACGCCCTGGCCGCCGACCCGAATCTGCTTGCCGCCGAACGCGCCAGGATCCGATACCTGCTGGTCGACGACGCGCAGCACCTGGACCCGCAGGCGGCGATCCTGGTGCGAGCGATCGGGCACAGCGCCAGGACCACGGTGGTCGCGGGCGATCCCGACCAAGCCGTGTTCGCCTTCCGCGGCGCCGACGCGCGATTCGTCGCCGAACTCGACGTGCCACCCGAGCGGCGAGTCGTGTTGCGCGACAACCATCGGTTCAGCGGTCAGGTGGAGCTGGCGGTCGCCCGGATCGCGGCACGCCTGCCGGGTAGTGCGCCGCAGCGCATCCCCGTGCCGGAAGACACCGGCCCGCGGGAGGACGGCACCGAGGTGCGCGTGCGCGTGCTGGCCACGCCGGCGAAAGAGGCCGCGCTCATCGCCGACCACTTGCGCCGCGCGCATCTCACCGGCGGGCTGCCATGGTCGCGGATGGCGGTGATCGTCCGTTCGGTACCGCTGTCGCTGGCGCCGCTGCGCCGCGCCCTCCTCGCCGCGGGCGTGCCGGTGCGGCAGCCCGCGCTGGACACGCCGCTGGCGCGCAGGCGCGGCGCGGCTTGGATGCTGCTCTCGCTGCGCGCGGTCCTGGCGGGGGAGCAGGCGCAACGGGGCGCGGAACCGGCGTTCGAGCCGGAGGACGCCCTCGATCTGCTGTCCGGGCCGCTGGGCGGCGCGGACCAGATCGCTTTGCGCCGGTTGCGCCGCGGCATCCGGCGCGCGGTGCTGGAATCGGTGCGCGCCGGGGCGAAAACATCGGACGCGGGCGACGATTCGCCGACCGACCGCGACTCGGACATCGACCGCCCCTCCGCACTGATGTTGCGCGATCTGCTGATCGGGACCGGCGATCCGGCCATCATGGACCGGCTCACCGAGGTCGAGGCCGCGCCGCTGCGCCGGGTGCTGGACGCGCTGCGCCGGGCGCGCAAGGTGCGCGGGCGCGGCGCGGGCCTGGAGGACGTGCTGTGGGCGCTGTGGACCGGTTCTCGGCTGGAACGGCGCTGGGTGGCGCAGTCCGAGCGCGGCGGCGCGGTCGGCATGCAGGCCGATCGCGATCTGGACGCCGCGGTCGCGTTGTTCGACGCGGCCGCCGCCTATGTCGACCGGTTGCCGCGCGCGAGCATCGAAGGGTTCGTCGAATACCTGACGCAGCAGGAGATTCCGCAGGACGCGGCGCCTCGTACACTGCCGGGCGAAGCGGTGGCGCTGCTGAGCGCGCACGCCGCCGCGGGGCGGGAATGGGATGTGGTCGCCGTCGCCGCCGTCCAGGAAGGGATCTGGCCCGATCCGCGCACCCGCGGCACCCTCTTGCACACCGAAGATCTGGTCGATCTCACCGCCGGGGTGTCCGATGCCGGGGAGCGGGTGAGCCGTGCGGCGCCGATCCTCGCCGAGGAGCGCAGGTTGCTGCTCGTCGCGTGCAGCCGGGCCCGGCGGTCGCTGCTGGTCACCGCCGTGGAATCGGTCGCGGGCGAACGCGATCTGGTGCCGTCGCGCTTTCTCGCCGAACTGCTCGGACACGACGACGACGGCGAGCCCGGTGCGCTCCCGGTGGCCGACCCCGGCCGCGCCCTGGTGATGCACTCGCTGGTCGCCGAATTGCGCGGCGTGGTCTGCGATCCGGAGGCCGACCCGGAACGCAGGCGCCGCGCCGCGCACCAGCTCGCGCGGCTGGCCGACGCGGGCGTCCGGGGTACCCACCCCGACGACTGGTACGGCACCACCGAACTCAGCTCGCGGCGACCGCTGTGGACCGAGGACGACGGCGCGGTCGCGCTGTCGCCCTCCACCGTCGAATTGCTACGCACCTGCCCGCTGCGCTGGGCGCTGGAACGCAACGGCGGTACCGACGGCGACAACCCGCACGCCGTCAAGGGCAATCTGGTGCACACGCTCGTGCAGGCGCTGGCGGGCAAAGTGCCCGAGGAACAGGTGCGCGCCGCGTTGGATCGCGCCTGGCGGGCGGTGGATCCGGGGACCGGCTGGCATTCCCGGCAGGAATTGCGCCGCACCGAGGCGATGCTGGAGACCTTCTCGGCCTGGGTGCGCAACACGCGCGGCGAACTCACCCAGGCCGGAGTCGAGGTGCCGGTGGACTGCGTGCTGCCCGCGCGCACGGAAGACGAACGCGCCGTACGGATCCGGGGCCGCGTCGACCGGCTGGAGCGAGACGCGCAAGGCCGTTTCGTCATCGTCGACGTGAAGACCGGCAAGTCGCCGGTCACCAAGCAGGCCGCCGTCGATCACGCGCAGCTGGCGACTTACCAGGTAGCGGCCGCCGCAGGCGCTCTCGACGCACCGGAGGTATCCGGTTCGGCCGAGCCGGAACCCGCGATCGGCTCGGCGGGCGAACCCGGCGGGGCGCGATTGGTGTACGTCGCCAAGCCGAGCAAGGCGGAGGGCGCCACTCAGCGCATGCAGCCTCCGCTGGACGCCGAGGCGCTCGAGCACTGGCGTGACACGATCCACCAGGCCGCGTCGTCCACTCAGGGCCCTAGCTACCTCGCCATGCGCAACGACGGATGCCGCCACTGCGCGGTCGCGGGCAGCTGCCCCGTGCAGGACAGCGGGAGGCAGGTGACCGACGAGTGAGCGCGCTCTCGGTCCCGCCGCGGCCGGTCGCCGGGGCGCCGCCGTGACGGGCGGGGTGACGCCGCACCAGCTGGCGCAGGCGCTCGGCCTGCCGCCGCCGACCGACGAACAGGCCGCCGTGATCGCGGCGCCGCCGGGCCCCACCCTCGTGGTCGCCGGCGCGGGCGCGGGCAAGACCGAGACGATGGCCGCCCGGGTGGTGTGGATGGTCGCCAACGGGCTCGTGCTGCCGGACGAAGTGCTCGGGCTGACCTTCACACGCAAAGCCGCCCAACAGCTGACCGCCAGGATCCGGACCAGGCTGGCCCGGCTCGCCGGTGCGCCGCTGCTGCGCGAACTGGACCCGAGCGGCCGCCTGCGCGCCCAGCTGACCGGCGCGGAACCGGAGATCAGCACCTACCACTCGTACGCGGGCAGGTTGCTCACCGAACACGGCCTGCTGCTGCCGGTGGAACCGTCGGCGACCCTGCTGACCGCGACCCAGCTCTGGCAGCTCGCCCACCAGGTGGTGCACACCTGGGACGGCGATCTGGAGACCGATCGCACCCCGGTGTCGGTCACCGAGGCGGTGCTCGCGCTGTCCGGGCAGCTGGCCGAGCACCTGGTCGAGCCGGAGGAACTGGCCGAGGCGCACACCGAACTGGCGAAGCTGGTGTACACGCTGCCCCCGGGCCCGCGGCAGCGGGGCGGCCCGAGCCAGACCCTGCTGAACATCGTGCAAGTGCAGCGGGAACGGGTAGCGCTGCTACCGCTGGTGCACGAGCTCGCCGAGGCATTGCGCCGACGGGGCGCACTGGACTTCGGCGCGCAGATGTCCCTCGCCGCACGGTTGGCGGCCGAGCACCCCGAGGTCGCCGCCGCCGAACGCGCCCGTTTCCGCTTGGTCCTGCTCGACGAGTACCAGGACACCGGCCACGCCCAGCGGGTCCTGCTCGCCGCCTTGTTCGGCGGCGCGCCGGAGGAGCAGACATCGCAGCCGGCGACTCCGCCCGACATTCCTCCGGGCGATCGTCGCGGCGACGATGCTTCGTCACCGGCGGGCGTTCACACAGTCGCACAGAGGGCGGCGCTGCCCGGTGTGCGGGAGAGCGTCGTGGCAAGTTCGGACACACTGCCGGAAACCGGGTCCGGGTCGTCATCGACCACCGACGCGCTTCCTGCTCACCCCGCGCAGAGCACGCGGTCGCCGGGCGTCGACGCGAACGACGTCGAAGGACAACCGCGGTTCGCCGGCGCACACGACCCGCGCGCCGTGGCGAGGCGTGCGGACCAACGTTCGCGCCGGCACGAAACGCAGCGCCTAGCCGTGACCGCCGTCGGCGACCCGATGCAATCCATCTACGGCTGGCGTGGCGCTTCGGCGGCGAACCTGCCCCGGTTCGCCACCGACTTCCCCAGCGCGCCGGGCTTGCCCGCCCCGACGTTGTCCTTGCTGACCAGCTGGCGCAATCCGCCGGAAGCGCTGGCACTGGCGAATCTGGTCGCGGAACCGTTGCGGCGCAAGGCGTCCGAGAGCGGCGGGGTGACGGTCGATGCCTTGCGCGCCAAGCCCGGCGCCGGGCCGGGTGTGGTGGCGCTGGCGCTGACCGACACCGTCGCCGACGAACGGGAGTGGGTGGCCGGGCGAATCGCCGCGGAGTGGGCTGCCCGGCACGCGGCCCAACAGCAGCCGCCCACGTCCGCCGTACTGGTGCGCCGCAATGCCGATGCCGCGCCGCTCGCGGAAGCGCTTCGCGCACAAGGTCTTCCCGTGGAGATCGTTGGACTCGGCGGCTTGCTCGCCACACCGGAGGTCGCCGACGTCGTCGCCACCCTGCGGCTGATCGCCGAACCGGGTGCGGGCAGCGCCGCCATGCGTGTGCTGACCGGCGCGCGCTGGCGCGTCGGGGTCGCCGACATCGCCGCGCTCGCCCGCCGCGCCAGGGACCTGTCCATCCGGCGTCCCGGATCGGAGGGACATACCGAGATCGCCGACGGCGCCGCGCTGGACGAGGCGCTGCGCGAAGTGGCGCCGGAACCCGCCGAACAGGCCGGGCTGGCCGACGCGATCGCCGATCCCGGTCCGCCCGAGCGGTATTCACCCGCCGGGTTCGCCCGCATCGAGGCGCTGGGACGGGAACTGGCCGCGTTGCGCGAACGCAGCGGTCAGCCGTTGGCGGAACTGGTCGCCGATGTCGAGCGCACCATCGGCGTCGGTGTGGAGACCCAAACCCGGCGAGCTATGGCGGGCACCGGGGCCGGACGCGAGCATCTGGACGCGTTCGCCGATGTGGTGGCCGGGTACGCCGCGGACACCGGCGCCTCGCTCGGCGGACTGCTCGCGTTCCTCGCCGCCGCGGAAGAGGTCGAGAACGGGCTGGAGCCGGGCGAGGTCGAGGTCGCCAAGGACCGGGTGCAGGTGCTGACCGTGCACGCGGCGAAAGGCCTGGAATGGGAGATCGTCGCGGTCCCGCACGTGGTGGAGGGCGTGTTCCCGTCCAAAGTCGGTTCCGGCACGTGGCTGGGCGCGCTCGCCGAGTTGCCCACGTCGCTGCGGGGTGACCGCAGGCAGGACGACGCGGCCGAGGGCGTGCCGGTGCTCGAGCTCACCGACTTGTACGACCGCGCGGACCTCGACCGCGCGATCAAGGCGCACAAGGAGGCGCTGGAGCGCCGCCGGATCGATGAGGAACGGCGCCTGTTCTACGTCGCGCTCACCAGAACCGAACGGGTGCTGCTCGTTTCGGCCCACTACTGGGCGGAGACCGGCAGCACTCCGAAAGGCCCCTCGGATTTCCTGCTGGAGTTGAAGCACGCGCACCAGGACCCCGGCAGCCCGGCGTGCGACGTCTTGGCGATCGACCGCTGGGACGACCCGCCCGCCGCCGACGCCGTCAACCCGTTCACCGACAACCCCGCGGCCGCCGAGTGGCCGCGCGACCCCCTCGGCGCCCGCCGCGAGCCCATCGAACAAGGCGCGGCACTGGTCCGCGCTGCCCTGGCGAATTTGCGCGCCCGTCCCGCCGCCGCCGGGCACCACGGCTCGAAGCCGCACGGCGCTGCTGGTTCGATCCGCAGAACCAGGTCTGCCCGTGCCGAGATGCCGTCCGCGCCGGACGTCGACGAGCCGGGTTTCGCGGACCGACCGGGCGACTACGGGCCGGGTGATGAGCCGAGTCTCACCGGCGATTCGGCTTCTGGCCTGCCCGGCGCTGAGCCGGAGTTCGAGCATGAGCCGGGCGACTACGGGCCGGGTGATGAGCCGAGTCTCACCGGCGAATCGGCTTACTATTCACCCCGCGATGAGTCGGATTCGCGGATGAATCGACCTACTCCCCGGCCCGCTGACAAGCCGGGGTTCGCGGATGAACCGGCCTACTATCCACCCGACGACGAATACCCGCCCGACGATTTCGCGGGGGACTTCGAGGTCGGGTCCATCGAATACGCCGATCCCTACGCGGATATCGAGCCCTATTTCGGTTCGGCGCCGGACCCGGTGGAGGAGTATCTGTCCGCCGACGAACCGGCATTCGCCGCGACCGGCTTCGCTCCGCCCTCGCCGGAGGACCTGTACCGCCCGCACGACGCCCGCCTTGCGCCGGATCCCGCCGATCCGGAAGGCTGGGCCGCCGACGTCGACGCCTTGCTCGCCGAACACCACGCGGCCGCGGCCGCCGACGAAGAGGTGGAACTACCTGGACAGATCGCGGCGACCGCTCTGGTCGAACTCCGGGCCGACCCGGCGAAGCTCGCCGCCCGCTTGCGTCGTCCGTTGCCCTACCCGCCGAATCCACTGGCCCGCCGGGGTACCGCGTTCCACGCCTGGGTGCAGCGGTGGTTCGGCTCCACCCGCCTGCTCGGTCTGGACGAACTGCCGGGCGCGGCCGACGGCGGCGCGGCCGACGCGGGCCTGGACGCCGAGCTGAGCGCGATGCAGGAGGCGTTCCTCAACTCGCGCTGGGCCGATCGCAGTCCGATCGAAGTCGAGATCCCGTTCGAAACCTCGATCGCGGGCACCGTGATCCGCGGCCGGATGGACGCGGTATTCGCCGAACCCGGCGGCGGCTGGATCGTGGTCGACTGGAAGACCGGCGCCGAGCCGAGCGCCGCCGAGGAACCGGCGGTCGCCATGCAGCTGGCCGTCTACCGCCTGGCCTGGGCGCGGTTGATGGCCGCCCGCGAGGGACGGCCCGAGCACGAGATGCTGCCCCGGATCGGCGCCGCATTCCACTACGTGCGCACCGGCCGCACCATCGCGCCCCCGAACCTGGCCGGTCCGGACGAACTGGCCGAGCTGATCAGGAACGCCGCGCCCGCCGGCTCACCGCCAGCGACTGAGTGACGAGCGGAATCTGCAGCGGCAGCCGCAGCGCCGAGCCGATCTTCACCAGCCGCGGCGCCTTCTCGCTGGCGAGCATGTCCGCGGCGAACTGCACGTTGGCCGGGAACACCGCGATGAACAGCAGCGCCGCCAGCCGTCCGCCGAAGCCGCGGGTGCGCGGGACCGCGAGGGCGGCGGCGACACCGATCTCGGCCGCGCCGGAGGCGTAGGTGTAGTCGCGGGCGCGTCCGGGCAGGAAGCGCGGCACGATCGAATCGAAGGGCTTCGGCCGGACGAAATGCAGCACCCCGGAGCCGAACAGCAGGGCGGCCAGGGCCAGCGCGGGCCGCCGCCCACCGTCGGACACGGACGTCAGCGTATTTTCTGCCATGCAGGCACCCTTACATCCGCGCCGCTGCGCGTCGACCCCGGGTCACTTGGATGCGGACCCGGCGGTCCGCACCTCCGAACCGCCGCCCCTGCCTCGGGCACGTCCTTCGCTCCTCACCAAGATCGAGCGAGAGTGATCAGCGCGGACGCCAGCCGAAGCGCCGCGACCCCACCGCGCGACTGCGGAGCCGACACAGCCTGGCTCGCACCGAGCGACCGCCAACGCCGCGCTTGCCTGCGGTGGTCCGCTCGACAGTCTGCCGCTGCGGCCCGTGAACCGAGCCGGGCTCGAATGAGCAGGTACCCGGGTCGGGTGAAACGACACCGATCGTGTTGGCGTCCGCGGCCGAGCTGGCGTCGGATGCGCCGCGACGAAGGAGACGGGGCGCTGTGTCCGCGAGGAAGGAGCAAGGGCAGCGATCCTGTAGCCGACCACTACGAACCGCGTACACCTGATAGCGAGCTTCGATGCCGACGTGCCCAGCGCACCCCCACCACGTCTTCCGAGCGAAGCGAGACCGAGCATCCGCCGTTCGCGGCCCGGCTCGCGTCCCGTTGGGGCGGCCCCCCCCGCGGCCGGCCGGGGGCGGCGGCGGGC